>JAHJIQ010000007.1 GCA_018823285.1 Pseudomonadota bacterium | reverse complement strand
CGCAAGAGCAAGCTCACCGATCACCCTGATCCCCTGTTCTCTTGCCGCCGCAAAGAATTGCTGCTGCAACGGAACACCGGGACTGACCACAATGAGATTGATCCCTTCAAGAAGATCTCCGGCAAGAGTCCCGCACTGCAAGCTGATCCGGTTTTCCTCAAGCCAGGACAATACTTCCCCGCTGATTTTCACTCGCGGTGCCGAATCAGTTGCCGCAACCCCCGCGCCAAGCTTATGGAGCAGGCGGACCGCAGCGAAACCGGACCGGCCAAGACCAACCACCAGCGCTTTTGTGGCAGAGGTTATTGCAACGCGTTCGTTGTCCAGAGTCATCCTCACTATCTGAGTTTCAGGGTTGCCAGGGCGGCGAGCCCCAGAACAATCGAAATGATCCAGAACCTGACCACCACCTTTGGCTCCGCCCACCCTTTTTTCTCAAAATGATGATGGAACGGCGCCATCAGAAAAATCCTCCTGCCGCCGCTGATCTTGAAAAATCCCACCTGCAGCATCACCGACAAGGCTTCAAGAACAAATATGCCGCCGACGATCGCCAGCAGCATCTCCTGCTTGATGATGATCGCCACCATCCCCAGCGCAGCCCCGGTCGAAAGAGAACCGACATCTCCCATAAACACCTGGGCGGGATAGGCATTGAACCAGAGAAAACCGAGGCTTGCCCCGGCCAGAGCCCCGCAGAACACCGCCACTTCGCCGGCTCCCGGCACGAAGGGTATCTGCAGATATGAAGACAGTCCCGCATGACCGGCCAGATAGGAAAAGATCAGATAGACGCTGCAGGTGATGACCGTCGGTCCGGTGGCCAGGCCATCAAGCCCGTCGGTCAGATTCACGGCGTTAGACGCCCCGACCACGACCAGCAGGACAAAAAGCAGATAACCGATGCCGAGATCCGGCCGGACATCTTTCAGGAAAGGAATGCTCAGCTGACTGTTGAAATCCGGATGGGTATACAGCACTGCACCGGCGATGCAGGCCCCCGCAAGCTGAAGAGCAATCTTGCCGCCGGCACTCAGCCCGCTGCTGTTCTTTTTCTTGATCTTCCGGTAATCGTCATAAGCCCCGACCGCCCCGTACCAGAGGGTGACCCCCAGAATCAGCCAGATATAATGATTGAATAGATCAACCCACAAAAGGGTGCTCAGGCAGACGGCGAAGAGAATGAGCATCCCTCCCATCGTCGGCACCCCCTTCTTGCTCAGATGGCTTGCCGGCCCGTCATCCCTGACCACTTGCCCGATCTGGAGTCTCTTCAGGAATAAAATGAACGATGGCGCAACCAGCAAAACCAGGACAAAGGAGGTGATGGTAGCTCCGATGGACCTGAAGGTAATATATCGAAAGACATTGAAGCCTCCGAACATGGTGTGCAGAGGATAGAGAAGATGATAGAGCATATTGCACCCTTCGGGTATAAGTTGCGTACGAGCAGATGAGCTGCTCACTCAAGCTTTATCCGTTTGCCTCCTGTAGACCCGAGACAACCGTCTCCATTCTGAGTCCCCTGGAGCCTTTCACCAGCAGCCAGTCATTGGCGCCGATCTTGTTCTCCCTGATAAACCCCTGCAGACATGCAACGATCTCTTCTTTGCTGGCAAAGGAAAAGATCCGCTCTTCCGCCATCCCGTCCTCACGGGCGGCCTCGGCAAGGGTTTTCGCAAATGAGCCGAAAGTCAGGAGATAGTCAAACGAGAGCCGCGCCACGGTTTTGCCGATGAATCGATGGGCGGCGACGCTCTCGCTCCCAAGCTCCAGCATGTCCCCGATGACCACCGCCGAACGGTTGTCCCGGCTCAATCCCTTGACGGTCTCAAGTGCTGCAAGCATTGAGGCGGGATTGGCGTTATAGGTGTCGTTCACCAACCTGATCCCCCCCTTGATTTTTTCAATCTGGAACCGTTTGTCATAAGGTGCAAACCCGGCAAGTCCTGCAGCTATCTCTTTAAGATTCACACCAGCAGCCCATGCCATGGCGCCGGCCGCAAGTGCGTTCAACACATTATGCTTGCCGACGCATTGCATCCGGACTCTCACCTTTTCGGGGCCGGCGACCAGGGTAAAAGACACGCCATTTTCACCCCGGTGGCGGATATAAGTGGCCCGGACCTGTGCTTTCCGGTTCAGGCCGAAGGTGATTTTTTTCTGCGGATATCTTTCGGCAAGAGCAGCGACAATTCGATCATCAAGATTGACCACCATGGTGGCCTCCGGACCAAGCCCGGCAAACAGCTCTCCTTTGGCCCTGGCCACCCCGTCCAGATTATCCAGCCCCTGAAGATGCGCATTCTGGACATTATTGATGCAGGCAATGTCCGGCGCGGCGATTTCGGTCATCCGCGCAATCTCACCCGGTTGATTCATCCCCATCTCCAGAATGGCAATCCGGTGGCTGCTGTCCACCGGCAAGAGGGACAGGGGCAAACCGATCAGGTTGTTGAAATTGCCCAGGGTTTTCAATACTCCTGATTTTTTGCTGAACACAGCGGCGGTCATCTCTTTGACCGTCGTTTTTCCGGAACTCCCGGTGATGGCGATGACCTTCAGAGCTTTCATCTGTCGCCGCCGGTAGGAGGCGAGATCTCCGAGCGCTTTGAGGGTATCGGGGACCAGGACCAGAGGCACTTTCAGATCCCGAACCGGTTTTCTCTTCAAGACCAGTCCCGCCGCTCCTGACCGCACTGCATCTTCCGCAAATGCCTCGCCGTCAAAATTCTCACCGCTCAGGGCCACGAAAAGATCTCCGGTTTCCAGCTTCCTGGTATCCGTGGAAATGCTGCGGAAGACAACCCCTCCATCTCCGGATTCCAGGCTGCCCCCGGTGGCCGCAACCACCTGGGCAAGGGTCCAGGCCATATCCTGGGAGGTATTGAAACCGTAACCGAAGCCGTATTGTTCTGTATTCTTCTGCATCTGACTGCCCAATCCTTCTCCAGCTTTTCAACTCAATATTTCAGGGCCAGGCATCGCAGTGCCTCCTGCCGATCGTCAAAATGCATCTTCAGGTCGCCGATGATCTGATAATCTTCATGGCCCTTGCCGCTGATCAGCACCACATCATCGGGGCGGCAATTGGCGATCACCACCTCAATGGCCTCTTTTCTCGATTCAATCATGTCGTAACCCCGCAAACCTTCGCGCAGCAAAGTCTCACCGCTTTTTTTCTTCATCAGTGGGACGCCGTCATTGATGATTCCCTGCTCAATTTCCTTCATAATGGCGAGCGGCTCCTCGCTTCGCGGATTATCGGAGGTAATGATAACGACTTCGGCGTGGCTGGCAGCATCCCTGCCCATTAATGGCCTCTTGCCGCGATCGCGGTCGCCGCCGCAGCCAAATACCACAACAAGCCGGCTGTTGCCAAGATATTTCAGGGTCTCGAGCACGTTGACCAGCGCATCCGGGGTGTGGGCATAATCAACGAAAACCCTGCATTTTGTGCCGTCGCCAACCTTCTCCAGCCGTCCCGGCACCTGTCCGGTCATGCTGATTCCCCTGCATATTTCCTCCGCCTCAAGTCCTAAGGCGAACCCGGCTCCCGCCGCAACGACAATGTTTTCAAGATTGAACCGGCCGGTCAAAGAGGTCTTGAAACCCGCTCGTCCGCCCGGTCCTGACAGTTCGCCGGTTATTCCCGCAAGGTTCATTTCCAGGGCGGAAAAATACACCTCTCCCTTCTCAACCCCGCAGTTGACAAGCCGGTGGGGGGATTTTTCCCCGGGACCGAAATCATTCCCGGCAAGCAGATCATCCTTAAGCCGGAGACCCCATTCGGCTCCTTCACCCTTCCCCTGAGAAATCTCGCCCAGAATAACCGCGGCGCCCGCTTTCTTCAGGTAGCGGGTAAACAATTCCCTCTTGGCCAGATAATACCCTTCCATCTCACCATGAAAATCGAGGTGATCCCGGCTGAGATTGGTAAAGACCGCAACATCAAACAACACTCCGACCAACCGGCTCTGGATCAGCGAATGGGATGAAACCTCCATCAGCAGATGGGTGACCCCTTCATCGACCATGTCCCGAAAGAGCCGGAACAGTTCTTCAGGCTCCGGGGTGGTGAGGCTGGCCTTTTTCTCGAAGCCCTGATACCTGTAGCTTACGGTTCCGATCACTCCCGGTGAAAAACCTGCTGCCTTGAGAATCGACTCCAGTATGTAACAGGTGGTGGTCTTGCCGTTGGTTCCGGTCACCCCGATCATTACCAGTTCACGCTCCGGATGACCATAAAAGGCCGCGACCAGCCCGGCAAAAGTCTTTCTAGGATCCCGGGCAACCAGCACCGGAACCCCAAGACCAGCAGCGCGTTCCGCGCGATCACTCTGCACCAGCAATGCCGCACACCCCTGATTCACCGCGCTTACCAGGAAATCATGCCCATCACTCCGCCCACCCTCGATAGCCACAAAAAGAAACCCCGGCAGAACTCTTCGCGAATCGGCGGTGATCCCTTTTAATTGAATCCCGGCCACACCCGGAACAAGAGCAATGCCAAGACCCTGCACGACATCTTCCAGAAATGGCAATTTCCGGCTATCTGCGGCAGACGTTATCACTTCCGACTTTCCTTCAATTCAAGAACACAGACTTCCTTGCTGATCTTCTTCCCCGGCCCGGGTTCCTGGGAAACCACTTCGCCTGACCCTTTGACCCGGATCGTAAGCCCCAGCGGCTGAATCACCTGCAGCGCCTTCCGAAGACTCATTCCCCTCAGATCAGGCATCCTCACCTGCTCCTCGTCCGAAATAAGATCCGAATTTGTTTTCTGATCCTTGTTGCTCCTAAGCCACTCCTGATAGGCCCTGGCATGTGCTGAAGAGTCCGTTGGCTGCCCTGAGGGATTCCACTCTTCATTTGCCAGCTTCCGGAAGGTATTCATGTTCTTTTCCGCCATGACCCGTGTGGGGGATTTCCTTCCCTGATCCAGGACTGCATCCTTCAGAACAATCAGAAGGGCCAGGTCCGGTTTTTCCAGAGGCGCAAATCCGAGCAGGAGCGTCTGGTATCTCTCAGGGCGGGAGCGCTTGGAATTCTTTCCGTCATTTCCCGCCACCACATCTCCCCTGGCCGCAGAACTCGCAGCCAGGGCAGCCAGCCTTTTTTCCAGTGGATTCTCCATCACCTGAAAAGCTTCCATGAAAACAGCATCATCTTTTTTCCGGGCGAATCCCGAGAGGAAATTCCTGATCCGGTTGCCGGTCTCAGGCGACAGCACGCCCGGAGGCTTCTCGTGTCGCAGTCTTGCCGTTTTCCCGGAATTCGGTCCAAGGATGCCGGTCGCCAGATGAGGGGTCAGCGGACTGCCATCATTAATGATCCTTGAAAATGCCGTCGCCAGATTGACAGCGGTTGTCTGCAATCCGGATTCATACATCTCCGGCGGCTTTCCCGCCGGTTCTTTTCCAGTGCTGCTCACACTGTTTACCAGCGGCAGATCGACCTTGATATCGCCGGTCAAGCCGACCATCTCCTTAAATTGCAGCTCCTCGGCCGGGGAAAGTTTAAACTCCTCATCCCAGAACAGCTCTCCGGACACCAAAGTTCCCGACTCCAGGCTGAAATAGGCAACTCCATCCTCTGCCAGAGAACGCGGTTGATACTCTCCCTGCAACGACATCTTCAGGGCTTCGATACTTCCTGCCGGACTCCCTTCACCTGCACCGGCCCGACTTTCTTTTTCATACAAAGCGGCAAGTCGGAACAACCGGTTGAAACCGCCGATGTGGATGAGATCATTGATTGCCAGATTTCTTCTCTCTGCCGCCCCAAAATCCCAGAACAGATTCGGGTCATAGGTTGGCAGACTCGACATCGCAAGGATGGCCCCGTTAGAAGGTCTCATCACCAGCCCGATGGCCGAGCCCGCATCCGCTTCGCTCATCACCAGGCCAAGCTGCTTTTCAAGAAGCTCCTGGACCCTGATGTCAAGGGCCAGGACAACATGTCCTGTGATCTCCTGATTCGCGCCGGAAGAAGCGGTATCTTCGGCGGTAACCCGGAGCATCCTGTCGTAAAACGATTCAACCCCGGCCAGTCCGTGATCATCCTTCAAAAAACCCAATACGTGGGAGGCGGTCTGGTGAAATGGATAGTAGCGCTGGGACTCGTTGGTGATATAGACCCCCGGCAACCCCTTTTTCTGAATGCCCGCAGTTTTCTCTGCCGGAAGATGCCTGCCAAGCCAGACAAAACTTCTTTCGGCCCGCAGTTCACGCAACAGCATTTTCTCATCAAGCTCCAGTGTTTCAGCCAGGAAAGCGACCCCTTTTTCGGGATCGGCAATCTCAAGGGGTCTTGCGTAAACCGAATTCATTCTGAAACTGACGGCGAGTTCCTCATGCCGCCGGTCGAGAATCTTGTATCTGGTTGCCGTTGTTGCACCGGACATCTGGAGATCTTCAGCAAACGACTTCGCGACAATGGTTCTCGGGGTGAAAAAGGTGTCCTTGATCGCCACCACCAGCGCGCCAAGCCAGGCAATGAGAAAAAGAATTCCAATGGCAAGGGCAATGTTTCTTTTCCCTGCTTTTCCGGGGACATCTTTCATTTGCGGCTGCACCTAAGGCCGGACTATCTGCCCGGGAACCGGCTTTCCAAGCCCCAACAGAGAGGCCTTCTTTTCAATCATATCTTTTGCCATCAGCTCGGTCCGCCGGGCTTCCATGGCCTGATATTTCTCTTCAAGCTTTCCGGCGGCAACCGTTTCCCGACTCAGATCCGTCAGCCCGGCCCTGATTTTCCAGCCGAACCAGATGCTGCTCACGACACCAATGATCACCGTTACCGCCAGAACCATGCCGACAATCTTCAAAAATCTGTCTTTATCATCATTTTTGCCACCGGATTTTATAATCCGCCGGTTCAACCGGCCATTGCCCGACCGTTCACTGCGGGAGGATCTGGTTACGGGTCGAGTTTTTCTGCCACCCGGAATCTGGCGCTTCTGGACCTTGGGTTCTGTCGACATTCTTCCTCCGTAGGTCTGACCGGTTTCCTGGTCACAACCTTTAAGCGGGCATCATCATTAAATGCCCTCTTCACCATCCTGTCTTCCAGGGAGTGAAATGAGATAACGCAGAATCTGCCTCCTCCGCGCAAAAATCCAGGCCCCAGTTTCAAAACGGTGTCCAGATTGTCAAGCTCCCGGTTGACCGCGATCCGCAACGCCTGAAAAATCTTTGTCGCCACGTGGATCTTTGGTGGATGAAAACGCCTGGGGATTGCTCTCTCTACAAGTTCCACCAACTGGTCAGTAGTCTCGAAGGGAGTCTTGACCCTGGCATTGACAACCGCACCGGCAATCCTTCGCGCCTGCCGCTCTTCACCGTAATAATAAAAAAGATCGGCAAGCTCTTCCTCGGTCAGGGTGTTCAGCAGATCTGCGGCGGTTTCATGGTGCCGATCATCCATCCGCATATCCAGTAGCGCTTCTCCTTTGAAACTGAACCCCCGCTCTTCGCTGTCCAGCTGTAATGAAGAAAGGCCAAGGTCAAGCAGAATGCCGTCCACTCCCGACACCCCAAGTTCTTCAAGGACCGGCCCGATCTCCGTAAAATTCTTCCTGAAGCCGCAGAACCTTTCTCCATAAGGAGCCAGCCTTTTTTCAGCCATACTCAATGCATTGCTGTCCCAGTCAAAACCTATCACCCTTCCGTCGGGCGAACTCTGTTCAAGTATTGCCGCCGAATGGCCGCCAAGACCAAGATTGCCATCGACATAGATACCTGCACTCACCGGCTGCAGATACTCCAGGACCTCGTCAAGGAGAACAGGGACATGACACTGGCCGGGAGCTTTATTCATTTACGGTCACGGTGACGGGCAGGGAGATTTGCGGTTTCACATTCAGGATATTTTTTTATACGCAGGGTCAGAGAGGGCATCAAAAGAACCCGCTTTCCAGCTGGTTCAGCTCAAATCCTTTGAAGTCTTCTTCCGCCGGAAGGTTTTCTTTCTCCCAGGTCACGCTGTCCCAGATTTCAAAATAGGAAATCATGCCGCTGACCAGCACCTCTTTACTGATTCCGCAATCCGCTCGCATCTTAGCCGGGAGCAGAATCCTTCCCTGTTTATCGACCGGGCACTCAACCACTCCGCCAACCATAAACCGTACCATCTTGATGGTTTCCGGGTGCTTTTTGCCCGTTGCCAGAAGGCTCAACTCAAGCTCTTCCCATCTTGAAAGCGGATACGCCTTCAGGCAATTCCGCCAGGGGAAGACCATGAGCCTCTCATTATTGAACTGCAGGCGCAGCACTTCCCTGAAGCGGGTCGGGATATTGATCCGCCCTTTCCCGTCGAGGGTATGATCTGAACGGCCGCGAAAATGATGGACCGGATTTTTCACCAATCTTTCTTCTGTCACAATCATCCTTTTACAACCTCTTTACCCCACATTACACCACTCTACCCGGATTCTATAAAAAATACCACCTGCCGGGTCAAGAAAAAAAACACTATTTCAATAAGATTTTTGTTGCAGAGAACCCTTCCTCACAATATTATCTCCCCTCCAAATTCAAAAGGTCTTGCCGATCCTGCGGGCAGGTTACAACTCCGGATATCCGGAAAAGATGCCGCAGGACTGCAGAACAACGCAACCCATTGATTCTCAGTTGGCCAGTTTATACGGCTTCGTTTGCTTGCGGAGCCTTCAGAATTCGCTCAACATTTCCCCGCCCGGAACACAATCTTCCTGTAGAAAGTGGTGGCTCAAAAAGCAGAAAAAGGTCTGAAATTTATGCAGCAAAGTAAAATTCGTAACGTCGCAATCATCGCCCATGTCGACCATGGCAAGACAACTCTGGTCGACAAACTATTCAAACACAGCGGCATGTTCCGGGAGAATCAGGATATCTCTGAAAGGCTCATGGACTCCATGGACCTCGAACGGGAACGCGGCATCACCATCGCCTCAAAAAACGGCTCCTTCATCTTCAAGGATCACTGGATTAATATTATCGACACCCCCGGCCATGCCGATTTCGGCGGCCAGGTTGAAAGGGTACTGCGGATGGCCGACGGCTGCCTGCTGCTGGTCGATGCCCAGGAAGGCCCGATGCCCCAGACCTATTTTGTTCTCAAAAAAGCCCTGGGCGCCAAGCTGCCGATTATCGTAGTCATCAACAAGATCGACAAACCGGCCGCCCGTTGCGCATGGGTGGTCGACCAGGTTTTTGACCTGTTCGTCAAACTGGAAGCGCCGGACGAACTTCTCGACTTCCCGATCGTCTATGCCTCTGCCAAAGAGGGCTATGCCACCTACGACCCGGCAATCAGAGGCGACAGCATGGAACCGGTCTGCCAGATGATTCTCGACCACACCCCGGCCCCTTCCGGCTCTCCGGACAACCCTCTGCAGATGCAGGTCAACACTCTCGATTACTCCCAGTATCTGGGCCGTCTCGGGATCGGCAAGGTCGTGAACGGCACCCTGCGAATTAACGAAAACATCGTTTGTGCACGGCGTGACGGGACCCTGTCTCCGGTCCGGATCACCAAGATTTTTCGTTTTGAGTCCGACCAGAAAGTCCCGGTCAATAAGGCGGAAACCGGCGAGATCGTCGCCGTCGCGGGTCTGGAGGACATCACGGTCGGCGTCACCTTCACCGATCCGGAGAATCCGATGCCGTTGCCGCTGATCGAGATCGATCCACCAACGATCTCGATGAATTTTATCCCCAACGATTCTCCTTTTGCCGGGAGGGAAGGAAAGTATGTCACCTCCAGGCATCTTCACGACCGTCTGCAGCGGGAGATTCTGGCCGACGTTGCCCTAAGGGTCGAACCCCTCACCGATTCCACCGGGTACAGGGTTTCCGGCCGCGGCGAACTTCATCTGTCGATCCTGATTGAAAAGATGCGCCGGGAAAACTTTGAATTCCAGGTGACCAGACCCCAGGTGATCATGAAGGTCGAGAACGGCCGGACCCTGGAACCCTACGAAGAGCTCACCATTGATGTGGACGACGAATTCAAGGGGGCGGTGATTGAAAAGCTGGGCAAGCTCAAAGGGCAGATGCTTGAAATGGACATGGAGCGCAGCATGGTCAGGCTCGTCTACAAGATCCCCACCAGGGGCCTTCTCGGTTTCCGCTCCCAGTTCATGACCGACACCAAGGGGATGGGGATGATGAATTACGTTTTTGATCAATACGGCCCCCACGCCGGAGAGATCGTCAACCGGGTCAACGGTGCCCTGATTGTTATGGAGGAATGCACCACCGTAGCCTATGCTCTCTTCAACCTCCAGGATCGCGGCCGCCTGTTTCTCGGCGCGGGCGAGAAGGTCTACAAAGGCCAGATCATCGGTGAAAATGCCAGAAAGGAGGACATGGTCGTCAACCCCGCCAAGGGCAAGAAACTCACCAACATGCGCGCATCCGGTTCGGACGAAAATGTCGTCCTGACCCCGCCGGTGAACATGAGCCTTGAAGACTGCATCGCCTATATCAACGACGACGAACTGGTCGAAGTCACCCCTAAATCAATCCGCTTGAGAAAGAGGGCGGTGCCGAACAGGGTGTAGCTTGGTTGGGCAGCTTGTCTGCTTGTACCGATTAGCTAAGTTAAGCAGCGTGCCTGCTTATACGAAACTTATGCCCCTGGGCGAAAGCGAGTCTACGAGTCATCGAGACAAATATCCTCATGGGTGTATAGTTTTTTGATCACGAAGCATTATTGTTTCAGTCAGTGAATCAAAACAGGTAAGATGGATTCATCATCGCCTGTATCAACTCTGACAACACGGAACAATATGCACGCCGTAATCAGGCAATCATTCGCGTCTCTGCTTCCGATTGCAGTCCTGCTTCTAGGTATCACAGGCTGCAACGGAGGCGGCGGAGATTCACCCCCTGCGCCGGCCCCTTCTGTCAGCGGGATCTACGACATTACCCACGTAATCACCCCTGCCACCGACAACGGAGACACCCTTGTTTCCTATACCCTTGATCTGGGAAGCACCCCCAAGGATGTTGATTTTGTCTTCACCAACGAATCCCTGAATAACGCAAGCGCTCCGCCAACCCTTTCTGCAAACATCAAGCCTCCTTTTGAGCACTCCCTCGCCCTCAGCAGCCTCTCTGAACCCACAGACATTGAAGCAGACCAAAATGGCATCGGCCTGATGGGCCGTCCGGATATTTCGCTCTTCAACTCCAACCCGCAACTCTATTCAAGAGAAGTTGTGCAACCCGCGCCCAGTTTCTCATTGCTTTCCGCCCTGCCGGAACCGATGCGCCTGGTGAGTGATACCGAAGGTGACACCACGACTTTCTATCCTGAAAACAACACCGCCACCACCACTGTTGCAACCTGCCGGAAAGTGGTTACCGCCAACGGTAAAACTCTCAACATCTGGGTGGCCGACAATTCCTGGGATGCCGGGTGCTCTAGAACAAAGTGTATTGACCAGGCCAAAATCGATATTCTTGCCGACAAATTCCTGTTGGCCGGAGAAAGCAACGATGTCTACGAATGGCTGACCAATATCTTCGGCGCCGAGTGGGGGGCCCACACCTCCCCCAATCTGATCACCGCCGACAACAATATTACGATTCTCCTCTTTGACCTCGAAAACGACAATTCAACGAATGGGGGGTATCTCGGCTATTTCTATGCCAAAGACAATTTCCTCCAATCATCCCTTCCAGGCTCAAATGAACGGATTATGTTCTACCTGGATTCAGTGCTCTTTGCCACGGAGGAGGGTGTCTCCTGGGAGATTTCAGATCACTGGCCGGAGATGATTCTCAGCGCTCTCAGCCATGAGTTTCAGCACATGGTCCACTTTTATCAAAAATATGTTCTTCGGGGCACCGGCACAGAAGTCTGGCTCAACGAAATGTGTTCACTGGTCGCCGAAGACCTCCTCTCCGGCAAACTCCGGATCGATGGCCCTCGCGGAGTTTCTTACGCCGATGGAACGGCAGGGGCGACTTTCAACACTTCCGGTCGTTTACCGCGTTCCAACAGATTCAACTATCTTCCGGTATCCCAGTGGCTGACCGGCTCCAGTTCCAATACCGGAGATGACAATGTTCTGAACAGTTATGCCATCACCTACTCGTTCGGAGCCTTTCTTGCTCGCAACTTCGGAGGCGCTCCACTCTTTAGAAATATTGTTCAGAACGCTTCGGGAGATTACACCGCCGTCGACTCCGCCCTGGACGCCACCGGATTTCCCGGCGAGACCTTTACTTCCGCCCTGAAAAAATGGGGGATCGCCTCTCTCTTGTCACACAACGCCAATGCCTCGGAAGTCCCGGCAGGGTATCGATTCAATACCGGTGGGTTCACGACATCCGCTATCGGCTCCATCTCCTATGAACTGGGCTCAATCAACTTGTATAATTATGTGTTCCACGATGGAGTCTCCGTTCAGTCCGGTCCCCGGATATATACAACTCTCCCGCCATCGGACGCTAATGCCGGCACCTACAAAACATCAAACATGTTTTATCGGCTGGGGACCAATCTTACAGGCACGATCAACACTCTGATAGATCTCAAACAGGGGATGAAGTTTACGGTTTTGGTGAAATGAAAAAATCAGGCCGGCGAAATATCATTCTGTTTCTGGCGCTGCTCCTGCTGCCGGTGGTCGGCTGCAACCAGGAGCTGCAGAGGATTTCAGGAAAAGTGGCGCTGATTGGCCATGAACCATTCACCCATATCAGCATCAAAGACGAAAACCGGGTTGAATACAAAATTGTCGGCCCGCTGGCCGGGAAACTGGCCGGTGAATTCCAGGGCAAAACCCTCACCCTTGAAGGAACGATCAGCAGGAAAGCCATTGGCCCTGGATTCCCCGCCGAATTCACCGCCATCAGGATTATCGACTGATCCTGGTCCGGTCAATCCATGCCGCTAGTCCGCAGACAATCATCGGCTCCTCCCGAGAATGGTTACACCGCCAGATATCGTTGTTCGATGATTCCGGCGAGAGCGTTCATCTCCTCCCGCGCATGAGCCTGCCAGACAGGTTCAATGAAAAACAACCGGGCCAGAAAGTGTCGGAACCGGTTGGGAAAAACAATCCGGATTGCAAGGCCAAGGTTTGTTTTTCCATCAGCAGCGGGCTGAAACCGAAACTCAACCTCTGATCGCGACTCCCCTTTGATCAGACCAAAAACCTTGACCCGGCTTTTTTCGGAGACCAGTTTCATCCGCTCATTTACCACCAGTTCGGCAACCCGGTATTGATGTTTTACAAACTGAAATCCGGCGGTTTCCCACACCTCAATCACCACATCCTGCATCAGATCAGTACCGGACATTTCGTACTTTTTGTGACCAGGACTCAAGCACAGATAATACTCTCTGACTTTCAAATAAGTCTGGAAGGCGAAATCAGGTGGACAGTTAGCGGGCACTTCAGCGCCAACTTCCACAGCATTTTGTGATACAGAGAATACCCGCCAGACATTATAGCCAACCCAGCAGAGGGCGATTATCTCAATTGTTGCCTTGACCATCATCAACCTCAATTACGCATCGCGCTTTAAGCGTTTATTCAGCTGCCGTTTTTCCCAATCGGCCCCGAACAGGCTGAAGGCCTCGAAAACATTCAAGCCATGAAAGACAACACCGACGCCCCAGCCGATAGCCGGCCACATTGCCCAGAAATGATTTGTCGGTCGGACAAGGTTTAGGGCCAATAATCCACTAATCACAACTCCGTATATGACCAGATGGGTATAAAACCCCTTAAGGTCACGCACGGAGATAACCGCTCGCTCTTCCTCTGCCGACATTGACTGGCCAGACATTACATCCTCCCTGCTTAAAGCAGTGACCTCGGTTTCAAAAACCGACGCCAGGGCTTTCAGGGTCTCCAGGCTAGGTGTTTGCCCGCTCTCAATCCGCTGGATCGTTCGCACACTCAGATCGCAGATTTCAGCCAGTTGCTCTTGCGACCAACCTTTTTCCAGACGAAGTTTTCGAATGATCATGCGCATTCCTTGTCGGTTACAATTTGCCTGAATATAACAGGAAGAGTTTATGACAGCCACGTCATGAAGACGACACCAGAACGACAGAAAGGCCGTTTCGGTTCGTTACCAGACATTTACCACCGTGACCATTGACCAATTCAACCTCGAAGGATGTCACCTCGCCGCTTGACAGAAAATATACCGCCGCCTCTGCCGCCAGATCATCCGCATCGGATTTGCCGGGCTCAATCTTTTCCCCTTCCAGGGTCAAAATCAATGAATACCCTTCCGGAAACTCTCTTGGCCGCAGCAGATCATCTTCTATCAAATCCCATCTTCCTGCTCCAGCGAATTGGTAAAACGAGTACCCGTTCGCCCCAAAAACCACCCGATATTCCCTGGAGTTC
Source organism: Pseudomonadota bacterium (assembly GCA_018823285.1). Taxonomy (NCBI): domain Bacteria; kingdom Pseudomonadati; phylum Pseudomonadota; species Pseudomonadota bacterium. The sequence continues at coordinate 184,816 of JAHJIQ010000007.1, read as the reverse complement.
ATAATTGTTTCTTCGGAAGCGATGTTTAAGAGGGCGGCCAGGCGTCTGGCTTCGTTTTCCAGCTGCCTTGCACCGGTATCACCGGACAGGGTGGCAAAGGTGAGAATGATGGAGATTATGACCAGGACAACCATAATCTCCAGCAAGGTAAATCCTCGACTCGGGTGATTACTGCCCATCATCCCAGTTGCCGATATCCGCATTGTTCTTTTCTCCCCCGGGCTTGCCGTCCGCCCCCAGAGAAAATACATCGATGGTGCCGTGGACCCCGGGATTCAGATAGAGATATTCGCCCCCCCACGGATCTTTCGGCAAACGGTCGAGATACCCCCCTTCCTTCCAGTTGCGCGGTTCCGGTTCCCCTTCAGGGATTGCCACCAGAGCCTCCAACCCCTGCTCAGTACTGGGATAGGAATGATTGTCGAGGCGGTAGAGTTTCAGCGAGCTTTCGATGGTCCGGATATCGGATCTGGCCTTGACCACCCTGGCCTCATCCGGACGGTCCATGATCTTCGGGACAATAAAAGCGGCCAGGATGCTCAGGATGACCACTACCACCATGATTTCTATCAGGGTAAAACCACGATCGTCGACAATGTGGCCGGATGATTTCTTATTCGGGGAAAACATTTTGATTTTCATCATGGGTTCACTCTTAAGTGTTAACTGTTAGCCTGCATATCACGGGAGCATCTTGCCGATTTTACCTCGATAGGAAAGCCTGACCCTGCCATCCGGCCCCGGCTCTCCCATAACCTTCAGGAATGAAACCAGATCGGGATGAGCTGAATCCCTGGTGGCAAAATCGCCATTCATGCTATAATTGCCGTCCGGGAACACGGTTCCAGCGAGCCTGATCATAAGCTCACCACCTTTGTCTGCGGCATTGATCTTGATCCCTTCCTGGTCTGTTTTTAAAACGGCCACGATGTTTCCGGCATTCAGCTTATAGGGTTTGTTCATCCCGGCGTCCTGCCAGAAAATCTCACCGCCGGCAGAGTTCAGCCGGCCCTTCTTCACGACTAAAAACAACTGCGAAAATGTCAGCTTCCCGGAAAGCTCAATTCCCGGCAAACCGGCTATTTTACTAATAAGGTGAAGGGGTATCATCCCCTGAACTCCATCCAGTCCGACCCTGCCCGGCCCCGCTTTAAACACTCCCGACAAGGTCGATTCGTCATTCCTTACGGTGAGGTCAAAACGAAGGCTGCCCGCTAGCATCGACATAGGGCGGAAGCGCCATGAAACGCTCCCCAGTTCCCTCCCGACGACCTGAACCCTCCTGAAACTTCCGGCCAACCATGATCCCTCGCCGGAAGTCAACTGGATTTGCCTGTCGGAAAAACCGGCCTTATTCAACATGAACGGCCAGAGGAGATCCGCTGGAACGCGGACCCCGACACAGAACAGAAACAATAACCCGAACAGCAGCAGATTTTTTTTAGTGACTGGTACAAAACCGCCATGCCCACGAAGATCACTTTGTCCTGCCATCATCAATCACCGTTGCTCGAGAGAGAGGCGAACATTCACCACTCCTGAAGCGCCACTCTTTTCAACCGCCAGTGAACTCACGGAAAAACCATTCCCGGCAACAAGAAACCGGAACCAGGCGAAAAAATCCGTATACAGGACATTTTCCAGCCACAGCTTGACTCCGTTGTCGCCAACCGGTTCAACCCTTACCAGGTTTGCGGAAACATTGTGCTGTCTCGCCGATTCGTCAATACTCCTGAGCAGCGAGGCGGGCCCCACAACTTTACCGGCCGCGGCGGTTAGATTTCGGGATTCTCCTGCAACGGAACGCATCCAGGCCAGGTCAGCCACCCTGTCCGGGACCTCTGCCTGCAGCCTCACATATTCATCACAAACCGGTTTGATGAATAGCAGATACCCGATCAATATCAGGAGCATGGCGGATCCACCGATGACCATCAGCTTTTCTCTGCCGCTCATCTCGTTCCAGGATATTTTCATCACCTGTCGATGCCCACCTGCATGATTGCCTTGATCTTGTCTCCGGAAGCAGAGGCATTTCTGATCTCAGCCCGGATCATCTCGTTTTTACCAAGGACCGCTTTCAGATTTTCCAGGGCCTGAAGACTCTCCAGCTCAAAATCAAAATCGAATCTCCCATCCTTGAAGCGCAGGGTGTTAAGGCTGAAACCCGGACTCTGCAGCATAACCGGCGCCACCTGATCGTACACCACGAAGAATGTCTCGCCCTGGCTCTGTTTACCCTGCAGCCCCTTCAGATTGCTCTCCATCCGGACCCGCGGGTTATCGGTCCTCTTGCTGTTTGGGAACACCTCCAGAAATACCGCCTTCATCTCCGCATCAAGTCTCTGTTCGGCTTTCGCCAGCCGATGATAATCAAAGGAAAAACCGACCGCGCTGATGAGAACAAGCGCCAGTGCCGACCAGACGAAAAACTGCCACTGCCGCCATAATCCACGCCATTGTGCACTCCTGCTGAACTCGCTCTGCAAAAGGTCGATGCCCTGCCCCCTGCCATAACCCTCAGTCATCATTTCCAGAAAAGACGCCGTGGCCACTTCAACCTCACGACCCGGAAGCAAGGCCTGCAGATCAATATTTTCACCATGATCGGTAAGAAAAGTAACACCGCATTTTCCGTCATCTTCTCCGTGTCCCTCTGCCAGGGAGAGAAGCAGCCGGCAATTCTCAGGATCCACCGCAAAGGGGAGCCCCCCCTCTTTACCAACCAACCATTGCCGCCCCTCCGGAACAATCGCCCACCGTTCCGGAACTGTCGGCAGCAGCAGGCTGGTCGGAACCATGGATGCGGCCTCTATTCCGGCTTCCGAAAGCATCGTCATCCATGCAGTCATTCTGTTCCGGGAAACAATGGCCACCCTGGTTTTCCCCGCCGGATTGATCCGGTCACAGGCAAAATGAAGAAATTCCACATCTTCGGCCAGGTTTTCCTCGATCAGAAACGGGATGCTTTTGAGTGCCCGAGCCCGGTTCCCGTGAGGAATTGTAACTTCTGCAAGCAGCACTTCCGAGCCTGGCACAAAAACCGTTGCCGCCTGATCCACACTGCGGCCGAAATCATCGAGGGAGCCGATGAAAGCTTTGAATCTCTGCCCGGGGCTCTTCTCCGCCCAGTAAACTTTGCCCGGTGCTTCCGGACCAAGGTAGAGGAAAAGCCCTGCGCGTCCGTTCCGCCCGGAATCTCCCAGAATTTTCTGCCAGAACCCCCTGCCAACGGGAGAAACGGTCTTTAAGTTCTTTATATTTTGTCTGCCCATATCCGCTGACTTAAGATTAAAGCTGAGTTGAGCAGCTCGTCTGCTCGTACGAAACATATACCCGAAGGGTGTAAATACATTCTTTCAGTAGGCTCCGATACTATGGCTGAACACCCTGACCCGCCCGGAATCTCTTGCGAGAGCACTGTACAGAAGCACCTCACTGCCACCATAAACCGCCTGCCCGGTCAACTGAAAAAAATCACTCTTCAGCTCCAGGTCGCCCGGACTCACACTTGATCCTACTATTCGCGGATGAGATAGAAAGTCGGTCGGAGTGCTATACCCGTTTTTCGGTCTGTCCCTCACCACTTCCGCAGCTGCGGCCGGAGTAATCCCTGCAATTGAGGCAATCACCATCACCCCGGCCGTATTGACATTGATTTTGGTCCACACCGGTAAAACGGTAACACTTTCCTCCATGCATCGAAACCCTTCACTGGTAATGCCATCAACAAGAAGGAGTTCGCTGGTGCTGACCATCGTCCGATTTCCGCTCCGGTAAGGAATCTCGTTGAGCAGATAATCATCATCTTCAGCCCCATCAGGCAACCGGGTACTATTCGAATCAAGCCAGTCGGCAAGTGCATCAACCTTGGCGGAATCCATCCCGCATAAATCATACAACCTTTCAAACCGGTCACTGGTCACAGAATCTATCGTTTGATCATTCTTGACCAGATTGTTGATATTGATCCTGCCCTGCAGGTCTTCAATCCTCCCCACAACCATACCCTCACCGACCGGAACCGGGAGAAGCCCCACCGCCCAGTCTTCTCCCAGATGATCACTGCTTGACGCCTGCAGGTCCTTGATCAGGAGCTGAACCCCCCACTCCTCCATACCTCTGGCAAGAAGCATTGCCTGGTCGCCCTCAAAAAGATTTTCTGTTCGTCTGAGCCCGATCCTCTGTTCCGTGGTCAACCCAACCGCCAGCAGCGCAATCAGGGCAGTGGCCAGAAGTACGGTAAGAAGAGCAATGCCTTCCTGATTGGTGCCGCTCCTGATCACTCCCTCATCCCTCATGCGCCGTTATTGACCAGAAAAAGCCGGTCAAGTCGACCCCAACCGGCAACATCCACCTGGATATTGACCGCTCTGGGCAGCTCGTCATTCACGGGCGTTCCATTCACGTTCGGCGGCCACGATTTATACGGTTTATCCTGCTGCCCAATGAATGTAACATCGAAATCCAACACCTTGTTGAGTACAATCCGGTCGTGCGGTTCACTGTCCACCGCCCGGTCGAGAACGTTCCAGCTTTCCCGGATCAGCTGCCCTGCAGCAAACCTGTACCTGACCCTCTGCAGGCTGCTCCGCGGCCGTCCGGCAGGATTCCGCCAGCCGTTTCTGGTAAACTCAAGGGCCGACTCTCCGACAATCCTTTTCACAGCAGGCAGTTCATCACCGAAACCGTCACGCACCGGTCTTTTCGCTGTCTGGGTAAGGTCCCTGCCGATGACCCTGAAAAAGGTCTGCAGTTCGGCAAAGATTTCTGTTCTTTTCTGCAGCTGCTCACGGGTTTCAGTCATCGATGTGAGACTGCTGTATACCATGACCGACATCAGAGAAAAAATCGCCATGGCAACCAGCAGCTCAAGCAAGGTGAAACCCCGGTTGTGTTTTTTAGTCATCATTCGAGACTTACAAATTTTGCGTACCCTCGGTTTGAGAACCTCACGATCCTTGCGTTCCCTGGAGCTGGTATCCTGCAGGCCTCCCCAGATACAGGGTCAGATCAGTCCGCACTGCCTGGTTTCCAGATTCATCGGCAGAGACAACTTTTATCTCTACCAACTGGATATCCGGATCGGGAGTATTCTGCCCCACCGCCTGCCAGTTCCAGCTCCGCCCGGCCATGACCGCGACGCCTTTCTCGCCCTCCTTTTTAACCCAATTGCCGGCTAACTGCAGCTCCGCAGCCTTGTTCATAGCCACCCAGTGGGCCAGGGTCTTGTCCTCGATATAGCGGCTGTTGTCGATGATCACGTTGTTATTGGTCAGCGCGGTCAGGGCGACAATGCTGAAGACCGCCAGCGCCACCAGAATCTCAAGCAGGGTGAAGCCTCTTTGCCCGAAATCATGGCGGCTCATCAACGCACCAGCTGGTTCAGTTCAAAGATCGGCAGGAGGATGGCGAGAACAATCAGCAGCACCACCCCACCCATAACCAGGATCAGCAATGGTTCGAATACAGCGGTGGCGAGACCCGCCACCATTTCGACCTCCTTTTCCTGGCTGACTGCCGCCTGGGAAAGCATCGTATCAAGCTCGGCGGAGGCTTCCCCGCTGGCAATCAGGTGAATAACCATCGGCGGAAAGCATTTGCTCGCCGCCAGTGCCCGGCTCACACTTTTGCCCTCCCGGACCCCTTTGGCCGCTTCGGTGACCGCATCGCGGAGGACCCAGTTATTCATGACTCCGGCCCCTACCTTCATTCCGTCAAGAACCGGAACCCCGCTCGCCACCAGCATGCTCAAGGTTCGAGTGAAGCGCGACACATCAAGGGCTTTCAGGAAGCGGCCGACCACCGGCACCGAAAGCATCGCGCCGTGGACCTTTTTTCTGATTCCGCCATAACGCATGAGACTTCTGGCCGCGAACAACAGCAGGATCAGAATCACCAGCAATACCGATCCGTAATGACTGAAAAACTCACTCGCCGAGATCACCAATCGGGTGAGCACGGGCAATTCCTGGTCAATATTCCGGAACACGGTAATGATCTGCGGTACGACATAGGCAAGCATGCCGATTACCACCAGCACCGCCACTGAAGTCAGGAGCACCGGATAAGCCATAGCCAGGACTATTTTCTGGCCCAGCTGCTGTTTGAACTCGGTATATTCGGCAAGCCTTTCAAGGACCTGATCAAGCCGCCCCGACTGCTCACCCGCTTCAACCGTAGCCCGGTAGAGATCGGGGAACACCTGCGGGAAATCAGCCATCGCCCGGGCCAGTGACATCCCTTCCATAACCTTGGCCCGGACTGCAGTCACAACTTTTTTAACCTTCGCACTTTCCGACTGTTCGTTGACAACATCAAGCGCCTCACCGAGAACCGAGCCGGATTTGACAAGGGTGGCAAGCTGCCTGGTGAAAAGAGCGAGGCCGGTGGCCCCCATCCCGCGAGACAACATTCGTCCCCCCACCGCTTTCGCTGTGCCGCCCGCAACAGGCTCGACCGAGACCGGCGCCAACCCTTTATCCCGCAGCACCTGTCGCACCTGCCGCGGGGTATCGGCGGACAGGACCCCCTTTTCCAGCCGCCCTTGAGCGTTTAATGCTGAATATTCAAATGCGGCCATGCGTATCCTCCGGCTTCGCCGGATATGCAAAATGCAAAATGTAAAATGCAAAATAAAAAGCAAATCATTTTACTTTCCATCACCCTGTTACCTGCAATTCATTACCGAAATTATCTTCTACCGGCACTTCATTTTGAATTTTACATTTTGCATTCTACATTCCAATCGTCGTCCCTTCCTCCCTGGTGACCCGGACAACTTCTTCAAGGGAGGTTTCTCCTGCCAGAACGCGGCGGATGCCGTCGGCCCTGAGACCTGGATTGCGGTGACGGGCATACTCTTCCATCTCGTGCTCTCCCGCTTTCTCGTGGATCATCGCCTTGAGTCGCTCATCAATCTCAACCAGCTCATAGATCCCGGTCCGTCCGTCGAATCCCTGGCCGCTGCATGACTCACAGCCGGCCGGTCGATAAATCGTCACCTTTTCTTCCGGTCTCAAGCCCAGCAGCCTGCCCTCAGCCGCTGTCGCCTCATAGGAAATCCGGCATTTGGGACACAGCACCCTCACCAGACGTTGGGACAATACCCCGCTCAGGGTGGAAGAAAGCAGAAAGGGCTCGACCCCCATGTCCCTGAGCCTGGTTACCGCGCCGATTGCGGTGTTGGTATGAAGAGTCGAGAAAACAAGATGGCCGGTGAGACTTGCCTGAACGGCGATCTCGGCTGTTTCCCGGTCCCTGATCTCACCGATCATCACCACATCCGGGTCCTGCCGGAGAATTGCCCGAAGACCCCGGGCGAAGGTCATATCCACCCGGGTATTCACCTGGGTCTGGCCGATACCGTCGAGATTATACTCGATCGGGTCTTCCACGGTCATGATATTGCGGCTCGACCTGTTCAGTCTGGAAAGGGCCGCATAAAGGGTGGTGGTTTTCCCCGACCCGGTCGGCCCGGTGACGAGGACGATGCCATTCGGCTGATGAATCAGCCTGTCGAGGGCAGCCAGGCTGTCCGGATCCATGCCCAGATGCTCAAGGTTCAGACGTCCGGCCTGTTTATCGAGCAGCCGGAGGACAACCCTTTCCCCAACTGCAGAGGGGATGGTCGACACTCGAACATCCACCGGCCTGCCGGCAATGAGCAGGGAGATCCGGCCGTCCTGGGGCAGCCTTTTCTCGGAAATATCGAGTTTGGCCATCACCTTGATTCTGGAAATGATAAAGGGGGCAAGAATCCGGGACGGCTGCAGCACTTCCCGCAGGACCCCGTCTACCCTGAACCTGATCTGCAACCTGCTCTCGAAGGGCTCGATGTGGATATCCGAAGCGTTTTCCCTGACCGCTTCGGTAAAAATCCCGTTTAAAAGCCTGATGATCGGGGCATCATCTTCACTATCGAGAAGATCTTCGGTTTCCGGGAGCTGCTCGGCCAGCGCCTGCAGATCAAGATCCTCTGAAAAATCCCCGGCCATCTGCATGGCGCCGCTACTGTCGTTCTCGTAAAATCGCTGCAGAATTTCATCGAACCGGCCAGACTCCGCTGCCTCAAGTTCCAGAGGTACGGCGGCAAACCGTCTCACCTCGTTCAGGATCAGCGGCTCCACTCCCGGTCGGTAAACAACCCGGGCCCTTTCGCCGGAGACCTCGGTGATCAGCAAACCGTGTCGTCTGGCGAAAGAGTACGGCAGCTTAATATTTCCAGCGGGTTCCCCGGTCATGATCGTTGCTCGGTAAAATATGAGAATTTCATCAGCAGAAACCAATTAGAAGTGCCTAAAGTGAGCTAGAGTTTGAAGTGCCTAAAATTAAAGATTCTATCTGATCGTAAAGCGACCACAACTTTAGGCACTCTGGTCACTTCAAACTTTAGACACTCAATAACTTATTCCTCGGCTTTCCCTTTTTCCGGCAGCACCGGGGCCACGGTATCCGGAAGCAGCGACACCCCTTTGTCATTAAAATCCTGCTGCAGCCTGCGCATATAATCATATTTGTCGAAAGTGATCCGGTTGCCGGTATCATTGTCCCTTAAAATAGTCGGCCGCAGGAACACCATCAGATTCTTTTTTTCATGGCTGCTTTTTTTATAACTGAACAGCCAGCCCAGAATGGGTATTCTGCCAAGAATCGGCACCCTGAAAACAGAATCCTGAATGTCATCCGAGATCAGCCCTCCCAGGACAAGAATCTTGCCGTCTTCAACCATCACCGTTGTCCTGATCATCCTGGTTTTGGTTGTCTGCAGACCGATGTTGGTAGATGAGACGGTACTCGCAAGATTTGAAACCTCCTGCTCAATACCCAGCCTTACTGAATCCCCCTCATTGATCTGGGGAGTCACTTTGAGTTTAATACCCACGTCTTTCCGCTCATAGGTCGTAAAAGGGTTTTCCGGATTATTGTTTCCGGTCGAGGTATAACTGCCGGTGGCAAAGGGAACATTGTCTCCGACGGTTATCTCGGCCTCCTCGTTGTCCAGTGTCACCAGCGATGGCGTTGAAAGAATATTGGTATTGCCGTCCTTTTCCAGAGCCGAAATCAGAGCGCCAAGATTCAGGATCTCGGAGCCCAGAATATTGACGGTCCCCTTCATGTAACCAAGATTGAAACCTGAGAGAGCCCCGAAAGCCGCGACATCTGCACTCAGCCCATTAATCCCGCCGGGCGCTGCTTCACCCCCGATGAAATTCGTGCCGCCGATAACCCCTTCATCAGAGGCGGAAGTAACATCGGTGGCACGCCACTGAACGCCGAGCTCCGCCCCCTTATCGGTCGACACTTCGGCAATGATCGCCTCGATCAGGACCTGGGTTCTGCGGATATCGAGCTTGTTGATCACCGACTGGATCTCCTTCATCACCGAAGGCTGGGCGGTTATGATCAAGGCATTTGTCGTCTCGTCGGCCTGGATATTGAAATCCGTTCTCTTTTGCACCTGGGCATTTTTTTCACCTTCTTTTTTCCCTTCCTCCACACCCTTCAAAATCGGCAGCAGGTCTTTTGCCCTGGCATAGCGGAGAAAAACAACCCTGGTCGCCCCTTCGGTTTCCACCGGCGTATCCAGATGAGAAATCAGGGCACGTGCCTTGATCACATTAAATTCGTTACCGCTCAGGAGAATGGCATTGGTTCGTTCGTCGGCAATCAGCCGCAGATCATCTCCGGGCGGGGCGCCCTTGCGCGCGGCACCTTCAAGCCCTTCGATCACCCGGACCACATCCCCGGCATCGGCATGCTCAAGACGCACAACTTCAATTTCTCCTGATCTCGCCTGATCGATCCGCTCAACGATTTTGATCAGCCTTTCGATATTGGCTGCCCGGTCCGAGATGATCAGCATGTTGCTCTCAATCTGGGCGGCAAGATAACTCTTGGTCGGCACCAGCGGCCGCAGGATCGACACCAGTTTCTCCGCCGGGAGATGTTTCAATTTGTACAACCGGGTGACCATGCTTTCCGCGAGCGGCTTCTCGCTTTCATTTCCCTCGCTCAAATCCGCCGAGTCGTGCTTGACCCGGGCCAGGGGGACAATCTTGGTCACGCCGTTTTCCTCTATGGCCGCAAATTCATGAATCTGCAGCACGGAAAGAAAGATCGGATAGATCTCCTCTTCGTCCACCTCCTGGGTGGCGACAACGGTCACCTTGCCGGTGACTCGCGGATCGACGATAAATGTCCGCCCGGTAATTCTGGAGACACTGTTGATCACCGTCTGGATTTCAACATCCTGAAAATTAACGGTCACCCGGCCTGCGGTATTCTTTTCTGCAGAGTGGACAGAACCCACCGACAGGAATATTGCCAGGAACAAAAAGATCCCTGCTGAGAAAATCTTCAACCTGTTTTGCATAATTTTTTCCACTCTAATGTGCTTTGATCCATTGCCGAAGTGTGCTGCATTCCATCTTCGGTTTCGCCGCATCAGTTTCCTATTCTGTAGACCCTTGACTCACGCTTTCCGTTCCGACTGATGGTGATCCTGACCTCGGTGGCTTCGGCCATCTTCTGGTAGACCGCAAGCCCGTCATGCACGCTGTTCAGAGGCACGCCGTTCACTTCGTGAAGAACATCTCCCGGCTCAAGCCCAAGGTCCCTCAGAAGTTTGCTGCCACGGGCCGATACCAGACGATACCCTTTCTGGATATTGTTTTCCCGGTATATTTCAACTCCGACTTCTCTGGCCAGGGATGGAATATCAGCAAGCCTGCCGTTCCAGTAATCCCTGCCGATCTGCCAGTTTACCCCATCGCCTTTCGGCTTGATGCCACCGGCAGGTCTCAGGCTGCCGGACGGGATCTCTTTCTCCTGCCCCGTAAGAAGAAGGGTCTCCAGCACGCCACCCCGCTGCAGAATCACCCGATCGAAAAGGATTTCAACCACAGTAGCATCACCCGGCACCTTTTCACCCGGGCCGTAGAGTTTCTCAAGGTCGGGCTTATTCTTTTCCGCGATAACCGCCATCGCCCGACTGACCGGGTCGGCCATCACCACCCCCTTCAGAATCAGCGCCAGCGAGGTAAGCGGAACATCATGGCTCGGCCCCGGTTTGGATATCCGGGCTGAAGTACTTACACCAAAAAGCGGCAGCTCCGCCGCTGAAGAGCCGGTTTCCCCGGAAATACCTCGGAGGGCAGTTGCTCTGCCGGTTCGCTCCGGCAGAGCCGCCGAACGAATTTCGCCGTCATTGCGGGAAGAACCCACAATCTTCCAGATCAATCCGGCACCCTGCCAGGCAATAATGACCAGTAAGAGAATCGCCGCAAAACCCCTGGCAAGCTTCAACCCGCCGGAAGGATCGGGCATTGATCTGAAAATTAAATCCACTGTCTCTGACAACCTCTTTATTTTACTGCCTCGCAGAAAACACCCTGCCGCACGTCCATCGTCACTACAGAATAACCGTTCTCCTGATATAGTTGACAACCTCTTCAGGGTCATCCATCACGTTGAACAGAAAAAGATCATCCTTGTCGATATTCCCGTTCTTTTCCAGAAGCTGCTCTTTAATCCAGTCGATCAGACCGCTCCAGAAATGACTGCCGACCAGAATAACCGGGAAGGGTTTGATCCGTTTGGTCTGCATCAGGGTCAGGGATTCGAAGAGTTCATCCAGAGTGCCGAATCCTCCCGGCATACATACAAAAGCCATGGCATATTTGATGAACATGACCTTCCTGACAAAAAAGTATTTGAAATCCAGGGGCAGATTGGCGTACGGATTTGGCTCCTGTTCAAACGGCAGCGTGATATTCAGCCCGATCGACACCCCGTCTGCCCGGGTCGCTCCCATGTTGGCCGCCTCCATGATCCCCGGGCCACCTCCGGTTATGATCGGATAACCCGCTTCGGAAAGGCGGCTGGCGATTTCAACGGTCAGCTGATAGTAGTGATTATCCGGGGGCGTACGAGCTGAGCCGAACACCGATACTGCCGGATGTTTCAGTGCAGACAAGGTATCGAATCCGTCCACAAACTCGGACATTATCTTGAACAGCCGCCATGAATCTCCGACATTGAAATTATCGAGGCTGTACTGCTGATTTTCGTCATGCAGCCCCGGGATCAAACATCTGGGCATCTAGATCTCCTTGTTAATGATTATAACTGGTGTTTATTGATATCTTTTTCTCTTTGGCCAGCATCCGGCCGGCAAGCCTTTCCTTTCCCATCGAATCATAAATCTCTGCCAGAATCCCGACCGCCTTGACGTTTTTTCTGTTCAGGCGCAAACTTTTCTGCAGATCGGTTATTGCGCCACCAAATTGCCCCTGACGATATTTCACCAGACCCAATCGATACCAGTTATCCCACAGGGTATCATCAAGTTCCAGGGCCTGCCTGCAGAGATCCAGGGCAAGCTCACCGCCCTGACCTTCAATATCATACACTTCACCCAGCATGCTGAGCACCCTGGCATCGGCCGGGTTATAGACGATCGCCTTCTGGAGACACTCAACCGCCTTCCCATTTTCCCCAAGATTCCGCCACGCCTCACCGAGACAGCGAAACGCCGCGCCGAGCTCCCACCCGGCCCTGCTTCCGGTTGAGTCAATGGTGTCCTTTTCGAGCAGCCCGACCACTTTATCATATTCTTCAGTCCGGCAATAAACTCCGGCAAGCTGCAGGGCCAGGTCGAAATTCCCTTCACTGCCGGCAAGGGCTTTTTCAAGATACCCTGCCGCCAGATCATCCCTCCCGTTTGCCAGCCAGGCCGCTCCGAGATTATAGAGAGCCATGTAGTCCCGGTCATTCATCTGCAGCGCCTTCTCGAAATACCCGGTCGCCGCTTTCAGGTTGTCCAGTCGTGCATGAGCGACCCCGATACTGTTCAGAAGATTGATGTTTGCCGGATCAAGGGCAAGCCCGATCTCGTAATCCCTGATGGCGCCGATGATATCCCCCTCGTTGTAGTAAACATCGCCGCTGACGTTGAACGAAACCGAGTCGAGCAGCACCGCACTGCCGGGACCGTAATATGAGGAGTGATACAGAGCCTTCCTGGCATTGACCGGAATCTCCCCCCGTTTATGGTCCAGACAGGGAAAATCCGCGACCCCGGCAGAACATGTCACGCCGTGGTCACGTTGCACCTTTTCCTGCAACAACTTAACCTTATCCAGAGCGGATGGACCGCGGATATCTTTGTACAGTAAAAAGATCGACCTGGTGTCGAGCCCGACAAAAACAAAATCATCACCACTCATCTTCTTCAGAAAGTCGGTTATGACCTTTATCCCCTCGTCCGCTTCAGTGGACAGGGCGACGACGGAAAATTGCTCAAGCCCGCGCCACAGTGATTTAAAGACGTTGGCGGTTTTCACCATGAGCGGACGGAAAGGATGCTTGTCGAGTTCGGCCTGGCTGCAGTAGGTGAAGCGGGATAAAGAACCGCGCTGCCTCGCCTTCACCACGGCGCTCCAGGCCAGATCAAAAACCTTCTCCGCGCCAACGGCTGAGTAGTCTCTGACCTGGATCATCCCGATGTGACATTTGGGGATTCCATCAAGCTGAAAACGATGCAGCACCACATCGGCCATGTCTCTCGCCTTGCCGAGATCGATGTCCCGCCAGAACATGGCGAAGGTCCCGTTTCCGAGATGGTAAATCGGCACCGAACTGCCGGCCATGGACCTGATCGATCCGGCGACCCTCTGCAGAAAAGCCAATCCCTGGGCGGCATCCCGGTGCCTGGGATAAATCTCAAGGAGGACCAGAATCGCATCTCCTGCCCTATTCACCAGAGAAGAGAGCCCCCGCCGGAAAAGCACACTGTTCAAAAGGCCGGTAAGCGGGTCGGTGCCGTTCACCTTAATTTCGAGAAAATTTTCGCTGATCAGGCCGCTGTATTCCAGTAATGCCTTGACCGAGTATCTCTCATAAAGCGACTGTTCCCCGCCCGTCAGAATCGCTGTCGCGTAAGGCGCATTACCGGACCAGACGGGCAGAAACATCATCGGGACCTCGTTATCGACAACGGGTTTGCCTTTTTTCCAGACCAGTTTCAGCCCGGCCTCCCATTCCGGAGGCAGCTCGCCACCGGATTTTGCGGACAAGCTCCAGGGAACAAGATCAACTCTCCGACACGGAATCAGACTGTTCACCCCATCGGCAAATGCCGCCCGATAGGTTGTGAGGTCTTCTTCGGTCAGAACCGGATCAACCCAGTGATAAGGGGAGCTCATCAATCGGCTCCAAACACGTGGAGTAAAATTGAAGCCAGGCGAGGAATCCGCTCGGCGGGCACAGTGCGCATGTCCAGGAGGAACCGATCACTCTCGATCCGGCCGATCACCGGCTCCTCACTTTTCCGCAACCGCTCCTCAAGTTCGTTGACCGAGAAGACTTCAGGCTCCAGGGCCACCGCAACCGTCGGCAGATCCTGCTCCGGCAATGCTCCGCCGCCAACCCTGGAATCGGTCCGAACGTTTGAAACCATGCACTTTCCGCGCAGCTGCTTCTTTATCCGCCTGGACAACCGGTTCGCCTTGGCGGCTATCGTCTCACGGCTCATGCTCAGCATGGCCAGAGTCGGAATTGACGTCAAAGCCTTTTCCTCATCAAAATAAAGCCGCAATACCGCCTCCAGGCCGGCCAGAGTGAACTTGTCGATCCTGAGCGCCCGGTTCATCGGATTCTTCTTGATCTTTTCGATGATCTCCCGCTTGCCGAGGATAATGCCCGCCTGGGGACCACCGAGGAGTTTGTCGCCGCTGAAGGTGACCACGTCCACTCCCGAAGAGACCACTTCACTGACCGTTGGCTCTTTCAACAATCCGAACCGGGAGAGATCTATCAGACAACCACTGCCAAGGTCCTCCATTACCGGAATGGTGCGCTGCCGTCCAAGTTCAACCATTTCCGGAAGTGAAACCTCCGAGGAAAAACCGATCACCCGATAGTTGCTGGTATGGACCTTCAAGAGCAATGCGGTCTCTTCAGAAATAGCAGATTCAAAATCACGGAGATGCGTCCGGTTGGTGGCCCCGACCTCGATCATCTTCGCACCGCTCCTGGCCATCACATCGGGAATCCGGAACGAGCCGCCGATCTCCACCAGCTGGCCGCGGGAAACGACCACCTCCCGGCCCTTGGCCAGGGTGTCGAGGGCCAGGAGCACCGCTGCCGCATTATTATTGACCACCAGACCCGCTTCCGCACCGGTCAGTTCGCAGAGCAGCCCTTCCACGAGGCTGTACCTGCTGCCCCGGCGGCCGGTTTCAAGATCGAATTCAAGATTGGAATAACCGCCGCCGACCAGATGGATCCGAGCCATGGCCTCTTCCGGGAGCACAGACCTGCCCAGATTGGTATGAATAACCACCCCGGTCGCATTGATCACCCCCCTGAAATTCGGCGAGTTTTTCTCAGCCAGTTTCTTCCGGAAGAGGTGTTCCAGCTTTTCCGGCGCAAGGTCTTTTGCGTCTACCGGCTCGCCCGAAAGGATTGCCTCCCGGCACTCCTCCAGCACCTCCCGGACCACGCTCTTGGCCTGTCGCCCAATCTCCAGCCCTTTCCCTTCAAGTATCCCGAGGAAATCATCCACCTTCGGGATGGCACGCAACAGCTTCTGGACTGCTGCCGGCACCTTTTTCTTGTTGTCAGTTTTTTCTGTCATCACCGATCCGATTATTGTGACGGACACCTGCGGCCCGGATTATACGATTCTGTCCATAACCATTTGAAAACCTTACCGTTTTCGTATGAATATGTCAATTCCGGGTTCATCTGATAATCTTCCGGAAATCATGCGTGAATAAGGAATACAACAAGTTGCTGGTGCACTCACGGCAAATTTCTCACCCGACTCAAAGTTACTTATAAAGTTACTTATAATGAAGGGTATCAAAACCGACTGTATAGACGACCTCCGATTCAATTGTCAATCGACATTGAGACTGCTCAACCATATGTTCCAGAGTGCCAAGAAGTACTCAGTAGTGTAAATTTAGCTCCATGCCGGTTTTCCAATTAGACCAGAATATCGCCTTTCCCCCTCCGCAACTGGCCCGGGAAGACGGGCTTCTTGCCCTCGGCGGAGACCTGTCTCCCGAACGATTGCTGCTGGCCTACAGCCTCGGAATTTTCCCCTGGTACAGCCCGGGGGAACCCATCCTCTGGTGGGCGCCGGACCCGCGCCTCGTTCTCTTTCCCGACGAACTCAAAATCTCCCGCAGACTGTCCAGAACCATCCGCCAGGGAATTTTCACCATTACCTTTGACCGGGATTTTAAAACCGTGATCAGAAGCTGCGCGGAAGCAAAGCGAAACTCAGGCCCCGCCGGCACCTGGCTTGACGAGGAGATGATCGAAGCCTACACCAGACTCCACGAACTTGGTTATGCCCATTCGGTCGAATGCTGGAAAAACGATATTCTCGTCGGCGGTCTTTACGGGGTTGCCCTGGGAAAAGTTTTTTTCGGGGAATCGATGTTCAGCCTGGAACGGGACAGTTCAAAAATCGCCCTCGCAGCCCTTGTAGGTAAACTAAAATCCTGCGGCTTTGATTGCATCGACTGCCAGGTCAGGACCGAACATCTGATCCGGATGGGCGCAAGGGAGATCAGCGGCAACACCTTTCGGAAAATCCTTGCCAGGCATATTGATCAGCCAAAAACACTTCGTTCCCATACCTGATTCATTCCTGATAGATAAATTTTAAAGCAGAGCATATCCAAAACAAACGTACCCATATTGCCCCCTTATATTTTTTGAAGCCATCCCGACACAGGTAAGTATTTTTTAAGTAATTCCAGCAATTAATTGATGATTAAAAAAATATTTACTTGACTTTGCTTTTTCTCTCACCTGACACTGATTATATGCATCGCATCCCATAGTGGGCTGAAATGCATCATAAATTATTACGGGGGAGGAAGACATGCAGATGAACGTCATTATCACCTGGAAAAAACTCGTTATTCTGGCGATGGGATTTCTGGCCGCCTTCGGCCTGAATCTCATGAGTGCGCCACCCGTCTCGGCTGGAGACTGGGGGGTCTGCAAAGAGTGTCACGACGAAGTCGCGGCAAAGTTCGACAAAAGCTTTCACGGCCGCTCGTGGATGGCCCAGGCAACCGGTTCAGAATGCAGTTCATGCCATGGTTCGGCCGATAAACACGCCGATGATCCCGGCAAGCACACGATCATCACCTTCGGCAAGGATTCGAAGCAATCCGCCGAAGAACAGAGCGCAAGATGTCTTTCCTGCCACGCCGGGGCGAGCATTCTCACCTTGTGGGACATGGGTTCCCACAGCAAAAACGATGTCGCCTGCGTTTCATGTCACAAAATTCATCAGGAAAAACAAGTCGTTTCCCAGCCGGACACCTGCTTTGGCTGTCACCGTGATGTGCGGGTTGATTCCAACAAACAGTCTCACCATCCGATTATTGAAGGCAAGGTCAAATGCTCGGATTGCCACAATCCGCACGGCACTCTTTCCCACCATATGATCAAGGCGGAAAACGTCAACCAGCTCTGCTACCAGTGTCACGCGGACAAACGCGGTCCTTTTATCTGGGAGCATCCGCCCGTTGAGGAAAGCTGTGTGATCTGTCACTCCCCGCACGGCAGCAGGCATGCCCAGCTCATGACCGAAAAGATCCCCAACCTCTGCCAGGACTGTCACGACTGGTCCAGACATCCTGGAACCATCTATGATGCTTCCAGCACTTTTGCCGGCACACCCAGCAGAAGGGTTGTCGCCAGGGGATGCATTAACTGCCACAACATGATTCACGGCAGTTCACTTTTCCAAAAATCCGGTTTCGCGAGATAAGGGGAGGATCTTACAATGAAGAAAAAACACATGAGAGATTTCAGTATTGTTGCACTCTTTCTTTTTGTCACCCCCGCATTAGCAACCGCGGACGAATCGGTTGCCGTCAAGCTGGACGCCGGAATGAGGCTTTCAAGCGGCATCAACCAGAACAGTGCCAAGTTTGAAGAATACCGGGATATGAACAATGACGCCTTCGGTTCGATGACCGTCGATGTGTTCAAGCCATCCCACGACCTGGGTATCAGCGCTAAAAATCTGGACCAGGACGACCAGGAGCTGGCCCTTGAGGCCAATCATTTCGGGAAATACAAATACACCCTTTACCATAACAAGCTGATCCATAATCTATCCTATGACTCAAGCACTCCATTCACCAATATCGGCACCAACAACCTGGTTGGGGTGAATGGCGGCGTGGCCACCGGCACCTGGCAGCATTTTGATTATTCCACCTTACGGGAAAAATCAGGCATTGACTTCGGCGCCTACCTCGGCGAAGGGCTGTTTACCTCCATCAAGGCCAGCCGGGAAGCAAAGACCGGGCTCAAACCTCTTGGCACAGGCTACCACAGCAATTCCCTGGAAATTCCGGAACCTGTCGACTATGTCACCACCGACACGTCAGCGAAATTCGGCTACAAGTCAAAAGCAATGGCCGCTTCACTGACCTTGCAACTCAGCAAGTTCACCAATGAAAATCTCTATCTGCAGTGGGAGGATATTATCGGCGCAGCCGGCACTCTCGGCAACACCAACGTCCTTGCTCCGGACAATTATTACCGGAAGATTTTCGCCGATCTGGCCTGGTACCATCTCCCGGCCGACTCCACCCTGGGTGTCCACCTGAGCCATGCTAAACTGGAAAGCTCAATAACCGCTGCCGAAACCAACCAGACTGCGCTGCCTACCGGGCTCAACACCACCGACTTTGACGGCGACATCACCTACAACTCTT
Source organism: Pseudomonadota bacterium (assembly GCA_018823285.1). Classification (NCBI taxonomy): domain Bacteria; kingdom Pseudomonadati; phylum Pseudomonadota; species Pseudomonadota bacterium. Next base: position 166,055 of record JAHJIQ010000007.1, on the reverse strand, counting down.
TTTCTGCGGCGTTGAACTCAAAACCGACAGACAAAATTGACACCAAGGTTTTTCTGACCCACCAGAAAAAATCGAATGATTCAACTGCAATCTCTTACACCGACAACCTGATCACAGTTGGCACCGGCAACCATCTGCAGGCCTATACCAAGCAGAACGCAGGTCTTGAGGGCGGGATCAGATTGCCGCAGCGAACAAAACTTGATGCGGGTATCGAGTACCTGAGTGTCGAGAGGTACGGACGCCACGATCTCGAAAAAACCACCGACAATATCTTTCATCTCAAGGCGAAAAACAGCGCCATTGACCTGATGACCATCAAGGCCAGTTATCAGCGGATGGAGAGAGAGGCTGACTATCATGACACTTCTGCTAACTTCCTGAACAACGACGGGACAGTCAATGTTGACGCAGAGATTGAGAAATATCTCCGCCGTTTCGACGCCACCGACAAAAGCCAGGACAAAGTTGGATTTGGCCTGGAGCTCTATCCGGTCGACTCCGTTGATCTTGGCTTTGACTACACATATGTGACCAATGACTACGACCAGACCACTTTGGGCCGCAAGGAAGATACCGCTCATAAAGTCTATGGCGATGTTCTGTGGCGTCTGCCAAACAAGGTCACTTTAAGTGGCTTTGCAGGCTATGAAACGACCGAGGCAGACTCAAGGATCAGGCAATACGCCAACAACTCAGCCCTGACGGACCCGGCTGGGACCAGCAATGCCACCAACTTCAACTGGACCAGTGTCATCAGCAGTGATTTCAAAACCTACGGTGTTGCGACACTCCTGCCGGTCATCGCCGACAAGATGAACCTGAAGGTCTCCTGGGCGTATCAGAAAAACGATGGCGATACCGACCTGACCCGTGAAGACGGCACCGCAGTTGTCGACCATGCCGAGATCGATGATTACACCAAGATCGTGTTCGACGTGAAGAGCATCTACAATATCGAGAAAAACATGGCCCTTACCGTAGGGTACATGCACGAGCAGTATGATTACAACGATGCCCTGTTCAACGACTACACCCTGGTCTTCGGAACTGACGACACCCTGAGTGGCGCTTACTCATATCAGGATTACAAGGTTGATATCGCCTACATCATGTTGTCGGCAACTTTCGGAAACTGACACATAATACATGAAAAAGAAAGGGGACGTCGATGATCGGCATCCCCTTCCCTGCACTCATTGCACAAAAAAACCCGCTGGGGAAGTTCCCCGGCGGGTTTTTTCATATTCAAATACGGACGAGAACTATTCCGCTCCTTTAAACTCGGCGACAAGCGCCTGGATCGAAGCCTTGGCGTCGCCAAAGTACATCCTGCTGTTCTCACCGAAGAAGAGGGCGTTCTGGATCCCGGCAAAACCGGGGTTCATGGAACGCTTCAGGACGATAACCGTTTTTGCCCTGTGGGTCTCGATGATCGGCATGCCGTAGATCGGACTCCCTTCGTCATTGAGCGCAGCAGGATTGACAACATCGTTTGCGCCGATGACCACACAGACGTCAATGGTGTCCATTTTCGGATTGATATCGTCCATCTCGACCAGCTGGTCATAAGGGACATTGGCCTCGGCCAGCAGAACATTCATATGTCCCGGCATCCGGCCGGCAACCGGGTGGATGGCATACATCACTTCGGTGCCGTTTGCCTCAAGCAACTCACCAAGTTCGCAGACCACGTGCTGCGCCTGAGCTACCGCCAGGCCATATCCGGGAACAAAGGCGACCGTGTCGGCCGCTTCAAGGATGTAGTAGACATCTTCGGCAGTGGCCGGCTTGATCTCGCCCTGAGGGCCGTCACCAGCCGCCTGGACCTTGGAGCCGAACCCCGAGAAGAGCACGTTGCCCAACGAGCGGTTCATGGCCTTGCACATGATCTTGGTCAGAATGATCCCGCTCGCCCCGACCAGGGCGCCGGCGACGATCAGCAGGTTGTTGTTGACCACAAAACCGGCGGCACAGGCGGCGATCCCGGAGTAACTGTTCAACAGAGAAATAACCACCGGCATGTCGGCCCCGCCGATCGGAATGACCGAGGTCACACCGAAGATCAGGGAAACCGCGATGATGACCATGAAAAAGGCATAATTGTCTGCAGGATTCATGGCGAAGATAACGCCGGAACCGATGGCGGTGATCAGGATCAGGGCATTGACGATATGCTGGCCGGAGAATACCACAGCCTTGCTGCTGATCTTCTCGGCGAGCTTGCCGAAGGCAACCATACTGCCGGAGAAAGTCACCCCGCCGATAAAAGCGGACAGAAACGTAACAACGGCGATGAAAACTGAAAGCTCGGGATGCTGATGATACTCACCCCAGGCGAGCAGCAGACTCGCAATACCACCGAACCCGTTGAACAGGGCGACCATCTCCGGCATGGAGGTCATCTCAACCTTATATGCCGCCACCAGACCGATCACCGAACCGATAAATACCCCGAGGGCAATCCACTTGTAATCAAGCCCGGCATTCATCAGGCAGACCACAATGGCTAGCAGCATGCCCAGCGCGGAAATCAGGTTGCCGCGACGGGCCGTTGCCGGAGAAGAAAGCATCTTCAAACCGAAAATGAACATCACGGCTGAAATGACATAGACAAAATTTATTCCCAGGGTCATGATGTTCATTTTGCCCCCCCTTCATCTTTTTTCTTGAACATCCCAAGCATCCGATCGGTTACCGCATATCCGCCGACCACGTTGACCGTGGCAAAGGCAACAGCCAGAGTGCCGAGGATGATGGCAATCTGCACATTGTCTGTTTTCACCGCAGCCAGGGAACCGATCAGAGTGATTCCGGAAATCGCGTTTGACCCCGACATCAACGGGGTATGCAGAGTTGAAGGCACCTTTGAAATGAGCTCAAACCCAAGAAATATCGATAGCACAAATACAAATGTTAAAAATACGGCTTCCATTTCGTCCTCGCTTATTTCACTATGCTTTTATAGGTTTCACTGAATATCTCACCCTCGTAGGTCATCAAGGCGCCCTTGATGATCTCGTCTTTGAGATTCAAGTTGAATTTCTTTTCTTCCTTGTTCCAGAAATGATCGACGAAATTCCCCAGGTTGGCGGAATACATCTGGCTGGCGGTGAGGGCAACCCGGCCGGGCAGATTGCCAAGACCCACGATTTTGACTCCTTCCACCTCAACGATCTTGTCCAGCTCGGAACCCTCAACATTGCCGCCGGTCTCAACCGCCATATCGATGATCACACTGCCGGGCTGCATCTGGGCAACCATGGCCTTGTCAACAATCCGCGGCGCGGGACGGCCGAACAACTGGGCCGTGGTGATGACCACATCGGCCTGGGCACAGGCCTTGGCCATCCCTTCCTTCTGTTTCCGGACCTGCTCCTCGGTAAGAGCTTTGGCATACCCGTCCTTGGTCTGCCCGGTCTCGCCGAGATCAATTTTTACAAATTTGGCGCCAAGTGACTTGACCTGCTCCTCGACAACCGGACGGGTATCAAAAGCCTCAACCCTTGCCCCGAGACGCCTTGCGGTGGCAATCGCCTGGAGACCGGCGACGCCGACACCGATAATAAAAACCCTGGAGGGCTTGATGGTTCCGGCCGGGGTGGTCATCATCGGGAAAATCTTGTCAAGCTGTTCAACTCCCAGCATGACTGCCACATAGCCTCCGAGATTTGCCTGGGAACTCAATACGTCCATCTTCTGGGCAATGGTAGTTCTCGGCAGCATCTCAAGGCTTATCGCACTGATTCCGCAGGTTCTCAGTTTCTCCAGGAGATCCTTTTCATTGAACGGATCAAGGTAACTGATATGGATACAGCCCTTTTTCATCAATTCAACTTCATCGATGGGGGGCTTTCTGAGTCTTAAGACGATGTCGGCGGACTTGATCAGGGCTTTTCGGTCACCGTTGACCGTGGCGCCGACTTTCTCATAATCACTATCCTGATACCTGCATGGCAAGCCAAGGCCGGACTCAATCTCTATAGCAGCGCCCAGCTTGACCAGTTTCTCCACTGTCGGCGGTATCATTGGAACCCTTGTTTCCCCTTCATGGAGTTCTTTCATTACCGCAATCTTCATTTGACTGCTCCTTATCGTTTATGCAGTATGGCAATTAGTAATGGCTTCGACACACGCACTCAGGAAGCACGAGTTCGAAACAGCCAATCAGGCTAACATTAACAATATTAACTGTTTAATTTTGTCGGTACTTTTATCGACAGACAGAAAACATGCCGACAAAACAGTACCGTTTATGACAAAACTGACAATATAATAAACAAAAACAGGCCGGCAGATTCCATCCGACATTGTGCTCGATATTCTCGGCCGGTTGGTGAAAATCCAAAGCTGATACCACACTTGCCATAAAAATGCACGACAAAAATCCCTCCGCCGACTCCAGCTTTCTCCTTTTACTGGAAGGCTTTGCAAACATACAGGACGACCACAATTCAACTCCGGCAGTCAGGATCACCACAGTCGTCAACAACCATTCTTGATACTTTATTATTCAAGGACGCAATAAATAGTAACCCCTCTTTTCTCCATTATTTTCTCTCCCTTGCAAAATGGGGCCGTTCTTCCTTGACATCTTTTTTTCACAGTTGTATTTTTGCTGATTCCGCCATCCCCCGCCGGTTGGAGATTTGCTATTTATCCAGCGTATCTGCATATTATTCCGCTGATTTTTCCGGTCTCAGCGCAGACGGCGTGGCGAGCAAAGAGTGCCAATGATTTTTTTTTGGTATGAACGTTGGCTGAAATGAAGCGGTTTATACTTCATACGAAGCCATCAAATTTCTGTGTCACAACTCAGAAACAATGAATCAACCACAAGGAGTTTAAAAATGTGCCGGTTAGCTATGAAAACCGCAAACGAGCCTTTTTCTCCCTATTCCATCCTGACGGCCATGGAGGCCATGCAGGAAGGATATGACGGCAGCGGCCTCGGCCTTCTGTTGCGGGGCCTGTCATTTACGGATTACAAGTACAATCCGGAAGATCCGATTCTTTCCGGCATCGCCCACTCCGAAGAAGCTCTCGGCCGTTTACATTCAATGATGAATGAGCGTGGATTCGTGCTGAAATACGATCATGAGTTCGATCTTGATCTCAGCAAAATCGAGGCGAAAGACAGATATAAATATGTGTTACGGGTTTACAAAAAACCCAGCGCCTGGGATTCTCTGGGCAAAGAAGAGATCGAGCACGAACTGATGATGGCCCGCCTCGCCCTGCGGGCGGACGGAGAAGCGCACGGTGGTGATCTCACCGCCTTTTCATTGTGGCCGGATGTCGTGATGATTAAGGAGGTCGGCTGGCCCCTTGAGGTCGGTGAAGCCCTGGGACTTCAGAGCGGCCGGATCAAAAGCAGGGTCTGCATGGCCCAGGGACGGCAGAACACCAACTGGGGCATCAATCTCTACGCCTGTCACCCCTTCTTCATCCAGGGCGTGGCAACCATGACCAACGGGGAAAACACCGCCTTTATCCCGATCAAGGACTGGCTTACCGGCAAAGGATACCCGGGATACATCGGCTATCAATCAGACTCCGAAGTCTTCGCCCACATCCTTCATTATGTGACCAAGCAGCTCAAGCTGCCTCTCCAGGCATACAAACATGTGATCACCCCGCTCAAGAACAATGAGCTGGCGGCCCATCCGCAAGGGACATTTCTCCGCGGACTCCGTGACGTCTGCCGCCGCCTGATTATCGACGGCCCCAACGCGGTTATCGGCACTCTGGCCGATGAGACAACAATTCTGGTCATGGACGCCAAAAAACTCAGGCCGGCAACGGTTGGCGGCAAGCCCGGCGAGTGGGCAATCGCCTCGGAAATGTGCGGCGTCGATGCGATGATCCCGGATCGGGACAAGTCAAAAGACTTCCAGCCCATGCGTGAACATACAATTATTATTCCTCCAGACAGACAGGAGCTAGTGATATGGTCTCAATTCGATCAATTCCCTCTGAACCAGGCAGCTTAAGCACCAACGACCTGCCCTGGGTCATTGAGCATCGCGAAGACAGGTGCACCCTCTGCGGCAAGTGCGCGGCAATCTGCCCGGTCAACACCCTGAAACTGACCTACATGCGCAAGCGCATGCCGAAACTTGTCCTTTCCTCAAGTGAAAGGGGAAGCTCCTACAAGACCTTCGTCGGCATCAGACAGAACACCGATCCGGCCAGACGCTGTATCGGCTGCGGCTCCTGTGCCATGGTCTGTCCAAACGAGGCGATCCACCCGGTCCACAACGAAACGGACCGCCACCGGTTTGTGAATACCAAGGGCGGCCAGGCTCCGACAAGGGGTGGGCGCCGTAACGTCCCGGGGCCGAACCTGCTGGACCAGATCTCTTTCAACCGGATCTCGATGCTGACCGACCCCGCTCTCGATGCGGGCAGGCACGAATTTTATATGAACACCCTGCTTGGCAGGGTCCTCCCGCCGGAAGAGTATCTCAGAAGACAGGCCGCAGGGGAATGGATCCCGCCGGTCCGGGAGATCTTCCCGTTCATCATCGGCTCCATGTCCTTCGGCGCCCTGTCGCCGAATATGTGGCTCGGCCTGCTGCAGGGCGTTGCCTATTGTAATGAAGTGCTCGGTATCCCGGTAGTCATGGCCACCGGTGAGGGCGGCTGCCCTCCCTGGGTCCTGAAAAGCCCGTTTCTGAAATACATCATCCTGCAGATCGCCTCCGGGTATTTCGGCTGGGACGAGATCATCCGGGCGATCCCGGAAATGCAGTGCGACCCGGCCGCCATCGAGATCAAATACGGTCAGGGCGCAAAACCCGGTGACGGCGGACTTTTGATGTGGTTCAAGGTCAGCAAGCTGATCGCCCGTCTGCGCGGGGTTCCGGAAGGCGTCGACCTCCCCTCGCCTCCTGTGCACCAGACCCTTTACTCCATTGAAGAGTCGGTGATGAAGATGATTCAGACCATGTCGATGGCCTGGAATTTCAAAGTGCCGGTCTATCCGAAGATCTCCGGCTCCAACTCCGCCAAATCGGTTCTGAACAATCTGGTCAGGAATCCTTACGCGTCCGCGCTGATGATCGACGGCATCGACGGCGGCACCGGGGCTGCATACAACATCAGTATGGACGCCACCGGGCATCCGATCGCCTCGAATCTCCGGGAATGCTATCTCGACCTCTGCGCCCAGGGCAAACAGAACGAGATCCCGCTTTTTGCGGCGGGCGGGGTCGGCAAGAACGGCAACGTCACCCAGAACGGCATGGCCCTGATCATGCTCGGCGCTTCCGGCGTCCACATGGGCAAGTTCATCATGCAGTCGGCCGCAGGGTGCCTTGGCAGTGAACGGAACCGCTGCAATGTCTGCAATATCGGCATCTGCCCGAAAGGCATCACCAGCCAGAACCCGAAAATCTATCGCCGTCTCGATCCGGACAAGGTTGCGGAGCGGGTTGCCGAGACCTTTATGGCCATCCAGACCGAAATGAAAAAGGTCATGGCACCGCTCGGGCGTTCGCAGAGCCTGCCGATCGGCATGTCCGATGCCTTGGGAATCAACGATAAAGCTGCGGCTGAGCGGCTTAATATCCGGTATGTGTGTTAAGGGGAGCATGATATGAAAAGAGCAATTGTGGTAAAAGGGCGTGACGATAACGGCCGGCGTATCAGCTCCAAAGACTTTGAAGAGTTGGTCCAGCAGGCGTTTGTAAAATCAGACAATCTCATCCTTGAAACCTATGGCCAGCATAATGTCGGCGGCAGGCTGAAGAACGGCGGCAAACCGGTCAAGATTGAGATCAACGGTCCCTGCGGCCAGCGTCTCGGCTGCATGGGAATGCCCGGCACCAAGATCGTCTGCAACGGTTCTGCTTCAGACGACGTGGGCTACCTGAACATCGGGGCAGAAATCACCGTCAAGGGAGATGCGACCAACGGGGTCTGCAATGCCACCGCCGAAGGGAAGATTTATATCGGCGGCTCCATCGGCGCCCGGGGTCTGACCATGACCAAGTGGAACCCGGAGTACAAGCGCCCTGAGTTATGGATTCTCGGCTCAACCGGCGACTCTTTTGCCGAATTCAACTGCGGCGGGATTTCCGTAGTCTGCGGTATCGATGCCAAAAACCCCGACAATGTTCTCGGCTACCGCCCCTGCGTGGGGATGGTTGGCGGCACCATCTTTTACCGCGGCAAAACTGATGGCTCCTATTCAAAGACCAATGTCAAGGCGATTCTCCCCACCGATGAACAGTGGCAATGGTTGATGGAGCGGATGCCCGGCTACCTGAAGGAGATCGGCCGCACCAGGCTTCTCAAGAAACTCTCCAAACGGGACGAATGGATGGTTCTTGATGCCATCACCCCCCAGGAACGCGCCCTGATGTTCTCCGGGCCAATGCCGATGGCTGAGTTCAAGCAGAAGATCTGGAACCCCGGTTTCGGCGGCGGCGATCCGATCCGCGATCTCGCCCCAGGTCTTGACCGCAGTCCTATCGGGATGATTGAAACCGGCGATTTGCGCCGCAAGAAACCCTTCTGGGCTAACCGTGACAAGGCAGCACCCTGTGCCTATTACTGCCCGGTTCACATTCCGACCATCGATCGCTTACGCCTCTTTCGGGAAGGCAAGGAAAAAGAAGCCTACGAAATGCTGATGGAGTATACGCCGCTTCCCGCGTCGGTCTGCGGCAATATCTGCCCGAACCTCTGTATGCAGAACTGCTCTCGCCAGGTTGTGGATGAAAAGATCGACGTCCAGATGCTCGGCCGTGCCGCCCGGGATGCAAAGCCTCCCAAGGCAGCAAAATCACTGGGCAAAAAAGTAGCGATCATCGGCGGCGGCCCAGGCGGCATGAACACCGCCTGGCAACTGGCCCGCCTTGGGGTTGAAGCGCACATTTTCGAAAAAGATGACCAGCTCGGCGGCAAACTCGCCCAGGTTATCCCCTGGGAACGGCTGCCGAAGGCGATCTGGGATTCTGAGATTGCACGCTTTCTTTCCGTAAAGAACATCAAGGTCAATTTCGGCGTCACCATGACCAAGGAGAAGTTCGCCAAGCTCAAAAAAGAGTACGACCATGTTGTGGTGGCCGTGGGAACACACCAGCCGCGCATCATTCCATTCCCCGGACATGAAAGAGTCATCCCGGCTCTCGACTTCCTGAAGGACGGGAAAGGCGCTAAACCACCGAAGATCGGCAAACAGGTGGTGATCATCGGCGCAGGCAACGTCGGCTGTGACGTGGCCTGCGAGGCATATCGGCTTGGTGCCGATCAGGTGACTCTGGTGGATATCCAGAAGCCCCTCGCCTTCGGCAAGGAAAAAGAAGCGGCCGAGGCCCTGGGCGCCACCTTTAAATGGCCGGTCATGACCAAGGAAGTCACCAAGGATGGGCTGATTGACGCTGCCGGCCAGCTGATCCCGGCCCAGACCGTAATCATCTCAATCGGCGATATACCGGCTTTGAAATTCCTGCCTGATACCGTTGAGGTTGTAACGGTCGGCGGCGCCGGCTGGATCAGGTGTGATGCAACAGGCCTCACCTCCGACAGCAAGATTTCGGCCGTTGGCGATGTGGAAAGACCGGGTCTTGCGACCAACGCCCTCGGGGCCGGGAAAAACACCGCCCAGGCGATCGTAGCCCGTTTCAAAGGGGAAGCATTCAAACCTTTTGTCAAGGATGTCGTCGCCCAGTGTGATCTGACCCACACCCATTATGAGCCGTTGCCTCTTCCGGCAGCATCACCGAAGGAAGTTGCAGAGCGGTGCCTGAGTTGCGGGTCTTGCCGGGACTGTCATCTCTGTGAGACCATCTGCCCGACCCAGGCCATCTCCAGAGAAACTTTTGATGATTCCTATCGCTACGTTTCAGACGACAGCAAGTGCATCGCCTGCGGCTTCTGCGCCGACACCTGCCCTTGCGGCATCTGGGTCCTGCAGCCGTTCTGATATTTATTCATCTTTAACCGCAAAAAGGCCGATCTCCATCGAGATCGGCCTTTTTGTATTCAACGACATATCGCATTCAAATGATCTAATCTTTTAGCGCGAAATAAATCGCCTCCGCAATCACTGCAAGCTCATCATCACGAATAATAAACGGAGGCATGGTATAGACCAGATTGCCGAAGGGTCTCAACCATACCCCTTTCTCAATGGCCCGTTGCTGAACTCTGGCCACATCAACCCTCTCATGGGTTTCAACCACCCCTATTGCACCCATGACCCTGACATCTTTTACCCCTGGCAATTCGCGGCACTTTTCCAATCCGGACCAGAACAACCTCTCGATATTATTAATTATTTTAGACAGATCATACGTCTCAAGAAGACGAATACTCGCCAGCGCTAACGAGCAGGCGAGCGGGTTTGCCATATAGGTCGGCCCGTGCATCAACATCTGCAGGCCGCAACTGGAAATAACCTGACTGATCTCTTGCCGGGTAATGGTTGCAGCAAAACTCAGATACCCACCGGTCATCGCCTTGCCAAGACATAAGATATCCGGAGTCACATTGGCATGATCGCAGGCAAACATCCTGCCCGTCCTGCCGAAACCGGTGGCGATCTCATCGGCGATCAGGAGTACTCCGAATTCATTACAGAGGCGTCTGATCCCGGCGACCAGCTCCGGCGGGTAAAAACGCATCCCGCCCGCACCCTGGACGACCGGTTCAATAATGACCGCAGCAATCTTGTGTGACTCGGTTTCGAGAATGCTTCGCATATCCGCCAGCCGGTCTGCATCGACAGGAGGGAATATGTCGGCAAAATACTGTGCCATCAGCCGGTCGCCGAACATGGCGTGCATCCCGGACACCGGATCACAGACCGACATGGCCCCGAAGGTGTCGCCGTGGTAGCCGCCGCGGATGGTCAGAAGCCTGTTTTTCTCAGGCCGCCCGAGCGAGAGCCAGTACTGGAAAGCAATCTTGATCGCCACCTCGACCGCAACCGAGCCGGAATCGCAGAAAAAAACCCTTGAAAGGTCACCGGGGGTGATCTCGGCAAGTTTTCGGGCAAGTTCCACTGCCGGTTGATGGGTCAACCCGCCGAACATGACATGGGCCATCTTGCCCAGCTGTTCAGTGACAGCCGCATTCAAAACGGGATGATTGTATCCATGGACCGCCGCCCACCAGGAAGACATCCCGTCGATGACCTCCCGACCGTCGGCAAGCATGAGCTTGGTGCCACTGGCCGATTCGACCGGGTATGGATCAACTGTAGCCGGAGCGGCAGCATAGGGATGCCAGATGAGCTCCCGGTCGATCCTGATCAATTCATCAATCCGTTTCCTGTCCACAGTCGCATCCTTCTTCAACTCTTCAAAGCAACAAATTTTTTCATCTTGAATATTCGCCACATAAACAACGAAACAAGAACAAAACGTCCCGAATGACAGTGAAAAATCTAGCTGTCTCTCAATTTGACCCGGCCCGCCGATTGATCAGCTAGCTGCTTACCGTGTTCTTCATTAACGCTTGGGGCTCCCGCCTCTGAAACTAATAGAATTAACAACAAAAAAGAAGCGGATATCCATCAGGAAATGACTCTTGCTGTTGTATTTAGAAAATAAAACATTATAAGATGAAATTATTCTCATTCCAGGCGGCAAAGAACTTGACGGAAAAATCGCCTTGTGCTAGAAAAGACCCCTTGAACATCGAGGGGCCATTAGCTCAATTGGTAGAGCACCTGACTCTTAATCAGTAGGTTGATGGTTCGAGTCCATCATGGCCCACCAGTATAAATGAAACGCCCGGATCTTTTGAACCGGGCGTTTTTCTTTTTCTGCAGCGACATTCTCTGTGGAATGCTATTCAAGAGACAGAAGGTGGACCCGCAGATTCACCTTCTTCTGCCCGAGCCCAAGCTTTTTTCTGATATTCAACCGGTAATGTTCGATGGTTCTGGTGCTTAAGTTCAGGTTCGAGGCAATCTCTTTTGAAGTCTTGCCCATCCTGATCAGGTTGGCCACCTGGATTTCCGAAGGAGTAAAAGAGGGATTGTCTTTGGCCATTTTATGGATCACCGGGGAGACGATATTCTGCAGGTTCCCTTCAAGGATCCGGAGATGTTCGAGCTGCCTTGAATCAAGTCCGCTGGCTTCCAGTTTATGGATAAAGGGTGCGGTGAGTTCAAGGATGTTGAAAAGCACCTTGTGATCGATGGCCGATGAACCGTGCCCTTCCTTCCCTTTGTATTTTCTGGCAAGCATATCCACTACACTTTTTATCTCATTCAGCTCGGCGCTTTTTTCTTCCAGCAGCTGGCGGGTTCTGCTGTGCTCCAGAAGCTCCTGATGCATCGAAAAGCCGATCTCATTCAGATACTCCTGGTACTCGTCGAGGCGCTTGCCGATTTCTGCAAAACCGGTTCTTTTCTTTCGGTTTTCAAGCCAGTTCGAAGTGAGCGACTGGACAAACTGTCTGACTTCCGGGGGTTTCACAGGCTTGTTGATGTAAAGAAGTTTATTCAACGGCGGAACCTTGGCGTTGATTTCAGCAGGTCCAACATCTGAATAGCCGGTAAAAATCACAATATGGACATCCTCATCCAACTTCCGGATCCTCTCCGCCGCCCAGAGACCATTCTTTCCCGGAGGAAGCCGCATGTCCATAAAGATCACACTGAACGGCTCGTCCATCTCAAGAGACTCAACTACAGTCCGCACGGCATCCTCACCGCTCCGGCAATGGGTCAGTTTGTAAAAAGGAGTTTCCGGTGAATTTTTCCCTCTGCCGCCAAAAAGCTGCCCTTCGAGTTTCTCGAGATTTGCCTTTGACCGGTGGAAATCAGTCTCGGAAGAGAAGATGTCTGAAAACATATCGTGAATCGGCTGCTCATCATCAACCACCAGCACTCTGAATGTTTCCTGCAGTTGCATAACTGTAAATGCCTCTAAAATTCTGGTTCCAGGGGAATCCGAACATGGAAAGAGGCTCCGCAGCCCACCCCATCACTTTCCGCAGAAAGACTCCCGCCAAGAGATTTTATCGTATTAGCACACCAATGCAGGCCGATGCCGGAAACTTTTTTGTTTTTTGTACTGAAACCCCGTTCAAAAAGATGGTCCATATTTTCTGCCGCTATTCCCCGTCCGTTATCCTTCACTGAAAGAAGCACCGAATCCCTTTCATCAGACGTCAGGCGTTTACAGAAGAACTCAACCTTCCCCTGCCCTGAAGAAGCATCTCGAACCGCTTCGCCGGCATTCTGCAGGAGATTGACAAGAATCTGAATCAGAGCACTTTTATGGCTCTTGATCACCCCGACATTCTCAAGGGAAGTAGTAAAATTTATCTCCGGAAATTTATTCCGGAAAAAATCTGAGACGTCTCTGGTCACTTCATCAAGATTGAACTTTTCAATATAAAAGCCCTGCCGGGAAAAATCTTCAATCCCCTCAAGAAATTTTCTCGTAATGTCCGAGTCCTTCTCCATTTTATCGAGCCGGAGATCGACATCATCCCGGATCTTCTCGATATGCCCCAGCGCCTGCACCAGGAATTCGGCCAGTTTCTCGCGCCTGGCGGAATCAAGAGAACGATCACTGATCAGCTCCTCTATCGATTTTCTCATACTCTCCAAAGGGAGGCAACTGCATTTTTCCCGCAGCAGTACAACATCTGTGACAATGGGGGTCAGGGTATTGCGAATATTGTGGATCAGGTCTGATGTCACATCCGCCATCCCCGAAAAATAAGACTGGTTGATCATCCGGTATCGGGCCAGGTTCAGCTTGCTCACCATGTCATTGAATTCTCGCCCCAGGGTCAGGATCTCATCGCATCCTCCTACATTTATCTCACTGTAAAGCTCGTCATTTTTACCGAGATCAACGATCACTCCGCTCAATTTCCTTAAGGGGGTCACTATTCTTATGCCAAGAAACAGCAGAAAAAAAGCCATGACCAATACTCCTACCGCAAGAATCGACAGATTCACAAAAAGACCTGTTTTTTTGCCGACAGTACTGATGTGCCTGGCAGAGGAAAGGAAGATCATCAGATTTTGCTCGCCCGTCAGATCTGCAAACAGGGAATAAATATTCAGGGTATCCTCTCCCCCGTCAGCGACCAGAACCCGGGAACCATTCAACTTATCAAATAAATTGAGGTCGCCGGATGAGTACTGCCCATCCCCCTCAACCCAGAGCTGGACGTTGGTTTGGGTCCGGCGGGCGAGGGATTCGAGATATCCGGCACTGATCACCTTTCCCATAATAATGGTCCCGCGAACCGGTCCCTCAAGTTTGGAGGTTATGATCGGCCTTGCCGAAACAAACATCGGCCCGGCCGATGAAATATAGACGCCGGCATGATATCCTCCGGTTTCCTTCAGGCCGAGAAGCGGATGGTGGTCAGGGAAAATATCCGCCGGGAATTCTTTGATCTCCAGGGGAAGCCCGGTCTCAAGATCATATGCCTTTCCCCAGACCACCCGTCCCTGGGAATCGAGCAAAAAAACCAGATTCACTTTGTTATCAAAAAAAGTTTCTTCCACCAGATTCGATTTCACATAATCATGGTTCCGGTCCCTGATGAACTCATAGGTGTCGTCCCATGCCGCCCAGTCATGATTCAGGATATCAAGGTGATGGATTTCACTTTCCATGGCCCCGATGAAACGCTCCATGTCCTTCAGGGCCTCCTGCCGTTCCAGTTTCTGAAATGCAGGATCAATAACAATGCCCATGACAAAATAATTGAGCACCGCATACAAGGCCAAAATGGCCAACATCATGCAGGTTATTTCCTTACGAATGGTCATGGCAAAACTCTCTTACTCCCTCTTTTCACATGAAAAGCAATACGGAAAGGACTGCCAGGGCCTTTACCACAGGTTGAAACAAAATAAGCCCCCAGGGCAAACCGACAACCGTCACCTCTCGACTCCCGAGGAACGGAGTCCGGTGAAGAAACTCTATATGCATGAACGGAAAAGATACGCGGTAAATACTACCGGAACAGAGAAGAGTTTATCTTTTCCCCCTTTTATGATGACACTTTCCTGCAGCCCTCTGGCATCCGTAAGCAACAGGAGTCAACCGCCCAGGACCGGTATCGATTTCACATTGATGCCGGCGAAGTACCAGACCTGAACAGCAGCGATTACAAGAACATATAACAACGGCAAGGAGTTTTTCGCAAGAACTGCGTTTCCCGGACGTTACAATCTGCCTGTGAATGGAACTTACAAGGGTTCTCCAACCATTTCACGAGCAGGATATCGCGACACTATTACAGTGAGATAAGCAATGCAACACAGGAAAATACGGGATAAATACCTGAATACTACCAGACAGATGCCTGGTTATGCCATCAGGCCATTGAATACACTTCAGGAGAGACGATTGCGGAAGTCTGCAAATGAAAACTCCCTGACCAGATCAACCGAATCCGTATCCCGGTCATAGATTGAGATGGACGGCAGATTGATCCCGTTGAAGGTGGTATTCTTGACCATGGTGTAATGGGCCATATCGGTAAAAACAAGTTTCCTGCCCGCGCGAAGCGGTTCCTTGAAGGAGTAGTCACCGATTATATCTCCCGCCAGACAGGTGTTCCCTGCAAGTCGATAAGTAAACGCGAATTCTCCCGGTTGTCCGGCTTCGATAATTTGAGGGCGGTATGGCATGGCCAGAACATCGGGCATATGGGCCTCGGCCGAAGTGTCGAGAATGCCGATATCAATCTCATTATGGACCACATCCAGGACGGAGGCCACGAGATAGCCACTGTTCAGTGCAACCGCCTCTCCCGGCTCAAGGTAGACCTGCAGGTCATAGGTGTCCTGAAAATAACCGATCAATCTGCACAACAGGTCGATGTCATATCCGGGTCGGGTGATATGATGGCCACCGCCGAAATTGAGCCATTTGAGACCGCTGAAATACCGGCTGAATTTCTCTTCAACCCTTTGCAGAACCCGCTCCAGGGTGTCGGCTCCCTGCTCGCACATGACATGGAAATGAAACCCGTCGATCCCATCAAGATCGGC
This sequence comes from Pseudomonadota bacterium, assembly GCA_018823285.1. Taxonomy (NCBI): domain Bacteria; kingdom Pseudomonadati; phylum Pseudomonadota; species Pseudomonadota bacterium. The sequence goes on along the minus strand of JAHJIQ010000007.1, from coordinate 150,064 downwards.
ACCATCCAGGTCGGAAGAGGTTATCCCGAGCCTGGAACCGGGAGCGCAGGGATTGTAGAGAAGTGTCGCCACTTCCGAGTATTCCGGGTTGATCCGCAAACCGATCTGCCGCCCGGAAGCAGCCTGCCGGTATTTACGGAACTGGGACAGGGAATTGAAGATGATATGGTCGGACAATTCGACAACCTGCGAAAACTCATCTTCGCGAAAAGCGGGTGAAAAAGTATGGACCTCGCCCTTGAACTCCTCTCTCCCCAACCGCGCCTCAAACAGACCGCTGGCGCAAACCCCCTGCAGATAACCACTGATCAGAGGGAAAAGACTGAACATCGAGAAACCCTTGAGGGCCAATAGAATCCGGCAACCCGTCCGGCTACTGACCCCGGCCAGGATCCGGCAGTTCTCTTCGATCAGCTCCCGCTCAACCAGATAGCAGGGAGTCTTCAGATCGAGCCGTGAAAGTCTGTCACTGTCCATGGCAGTCCGTGAAGATTAAGCGCGTCCATGAAGGGGTCAGGATCAAGCTCTTCCATATTGAAAACACCTTTCCCCTGCCACTTGCCCTGCAGCATCAGCATGGCCCCGATCATCGCCGGTACCCCGGTGGTATAAGAGACCGCCTGGGAGTTCACTTCGCGGAAACATTCGGCGTGATCACAGATATTGTAGATATAGGTTTTCTTTCGAACCCCGCCCTTCTCCCCGTCGAAAACGCAACCGATAACGGTTTTGCCCTGGTAATTGGTGGCAAGGGAGGCTGGATCCGGCAGGAGCGCCTTTAAGAACTTCAGCGGCACGATCTGCTGCCCTTCAAACTCGACCGGCTCGATACTGGTCATCCCGACATTCTGCAGAACCTCGAGGTGCTTGATATAGTTTTCGGAAAAGGTCATCCAGAAGCGGATCCGCTCAAGCCCCCGGATGTTTTTGACCAGAGACTCCATCTCCTCGTGGTAGAGCAGGAAGCTCTTCCTGACGCCAACCCCCGGATACTCAAAATCTATTGATTTCTCAAGCGGCCGGGTTTCGACCCATTGCCCCTTTTCCCAGTATCTGCCGTTCTGGGTGATCTCCCTGATGTTGATCTCCGGGTTGAAATTGGTGGCGAAGGGGTGGCCGTGATCACCGGCGTTGCAGTCGAGAATATCGATGGTCCGGATCGAATCATAAAGGTGTTTCTGGGCATAGGCGGAAAAAACATTGGTGACCCCGGGATCAAAACCTGAACCAAGAAGCGCCATTAACCCGGCCTTTTGAAACCTCTCCTGGTAGGCCCACTGCCAGCGGTATTCAAACTTCGCCTCGTCCAGCGGTTCATAATTGGCGGTGTCGAGGTAGTTCACCCCGCACTCCAGGCAGGCATCCATTATGGTCAGATCCTGATACGGGAGAGCGACATTGATGCATAGCTCGGGCTTGAAATCCCGCATCAGGGCGACCAGTTCCGGGACCTGGTCGGCATCGACCCGGGCCGTCCGGATCGGCCGGCTGGTCGTGGCCGCAATGGCCTCACATTTTGCCACGGTCCGGGAGGCAAGCAGAATCTCCGAGAACACCTCCGGCACCATCGCACATTTTCTGGTCACCACTGCGCCGACTCCACCCGCCCCGATAATCAACACTCTTGACATGCAACAACCCTCTTTTCAGAATTTCAGATAGGTATACCCTTCCAGGCATTCTTCATAAAAATCAATCAGCCGGACACCCTCACGGGGCTGAATATTGCCGTCCCGGATCTGCCGGTCAATTTCTTTCTTTACCGAACGGGCCATCATGTCCGGATTGTACTGCATGGTCTCAAGAACCTTTTCCGCCGAAGTGCCCTTGATAACCTCCTCAATATAGAAATCCGCCGGGTCATCATCATCGCAATAGATATGGACCTCGTTCAACCTGCCGAACAGATTGTGCATATCGCCCATCACATCCTGATAGGCGCCGGTGAGGAAGAGCCCGATAAAATAGTCCTCTCCCCTTTTCTGCGAATGGAGTAGAAGGCTCTGGTCATGCCCGCCCTGTGGAATGAAGTGGCTGATCTTGCCGTCCGAATCACAGGTGATATCGACAATCGAGCATCGCTCCTGAGGTTTTTCATCAAGCCGGGTGATGGGCATGATCGGCAGAAGCTGGCTGATCGCCCAGGTATCGGCAGCCGACTGGAACACCGAAAAGTTGCACAGATACTGACTCGCTTTCAACTCTTCAATAAGGGTAAGCTCCTCCGGGACGAAATCAATTGTCTCGAGAATCCTGCTGATCCGGCTGATCACCTGCCAGTACAGGGTCTCGATCATCGCCCGTTCATTCAGGGAAATGACCCCAAGCTTGAAGGCGGTTATCGCGTCATCCTTGCTCTGCTGGACATCGTTGAAAATTTCCTGGAAGTTCTCTTCGGTAAGGGACTCAGCCGCCTCCCTGGTATTGGTCAGCAGGATATGCTCGTCAGCTATTCTTCCGGTTTCGAAGGTGGTCCTGGTCTGATGGATGGTGTCGACAACGTTGGTCACCACACAGGAATGGTGCGCGGTGATATATCTGCCGCTTTCACTGATGATATCCGGATGGGGAACGCCGACCTCATCGCAGATCTGCTGGATCCCGCTGACAATATCCTGGGCATACTCCTGCAGGCTGTAGTTACGGGATGAATTGTTGGCAGACCGGGAACCATCGTAGTCAACACCAAGCCCTCCCCCCACATCAAAATACTGAATTTTTATCCCCGAAAGCGCGAGATCCGCATAAATTCTGCCCGCCTCGGCAACCGCCTCTTTAATGATCCTGATATCCGGCACCTGACTTCCCACATGAAAATGCAGGAGCTGCAGACAATCTGCAAACCCTTCACTTTTGAGATAGGCGATTCCACTTAAGATTTCACTGCAGGTCAGGCCGAATTTCGCCCGCTCTCCACTGGAACCGGCCCACCTGCCGCCCCCTTTGACTGCAAGCTTGGAGCGGATTCCGATCAGCGGTTTCACCTTCATTTCCTTGGAGATGCGGACGATCAGATCAAACTCGGAAATATTCTCGACGACAATAATAAATCTGCGTCCCAGCTTACGCCCGAGCAAGGCAAGGCGAACATATTCCTCATCCTTGTATCCATTTAATACGGTGAGGGCCTGATTGTTTTCATTGTAGGCAAGTGCCGCCATCAGCTCCGATTTGGACCCGGCCTCGAGGCCATGGTTATAAGGCTCCCCGGCATCGAGAATTTCCTCGACGACCTCCCGCATCTGGTTGACCTTGATCGGATACACACCAAAAAACCGACCCTGGTAATTATATTCAGCAATGGCTTCCCTGAAGGTTGTATTCAGGAGCTTGACCTGTGAACGGAGAATATCCTGAAACCGGATAACCGCCGGGAAGGCGATGTTCTGATCCCTGATCTCGTTGACAACTTCCAGGAAATCGATTCGCGGACCCGCTTCATCCCGCTCCGGCAAAACACAGAGGTGACCGCTGTCATTGATGGAGAAATAACCACTTCCCCAGCGCTCAACATTATAAAGCTCACAGGCATCCGCCGCCGAAATTTTTGTTTCAGACCCTTCGGGTAAAAGTCTCGATGTCTCGCATGCTCGCTTATCGGTACGAGCAGACGAGCTGCTCAACTCAGCTTTGCACCCTTCGGGTATAAGTCTCGATGTCTCACAAGCTCGCTTATCGGTACGAGCAGACGAGCTGCTCAACTCAGCTTTATCTGACATGACCGTTCTCTCCATGAAAGGCAAGGATTATCTCCCGGACAACTTTTGCGGCAAACACGCCACTGTTGCCGGTCGGATCAATCGCTGGAGCAAGCTCCACGACATCTGCGCCAACCACTCTTTTGGCCCGCAGTACCCGGACAATCTCAATAAACGAATGAAAATCCTCACCGCCTGCTTCCGGAGTACCGGTTCCGGGCATGAAGGCAGGATCAAAAAAATCGAGATCAAGGGTCAGATACACGGGCCGGTCGGCGGGTATTTTAACCATATAATTTATAAAATCGAGAAGATCGCCATACAGAGTCCCTTCTTTGCGCATCCAGGCAAACTCTTCTCTGGTTCCGGAACGGATACCGAACTGGGCCAATCGGTGCATAGGACCGAAATGATCGAGACATCTTCTGATTACCGAGGCGTGCGAATAACGATATCCCTGATAACCATCCCGCAAATCAGCATGCGCGTCAAGATGAAGCAGTACCAGATCGGGAAAAAGGGAAAGATATTTTTCGATGAAGAAATACGATACGGAATGTTCACCCCCCAAAGCCAGAATCCGGACCGTCCCATCCATTGATGCGGTCAGGTCGTTGAAACTTCCTTTCAGTTCAGACCAATCAGCATCGGCATCACCTGTCCGGACCAGCGCGAGATCTCCAAGATCATAGAAAGGCGAGATCTCTTCCAGGTCGGAATCCTGATAGGGGGAATAGGTCTCAATATCCTCAGAAACTTCCCTGATCCCGAGAGGTCCCGCAGAGGCCCCCTTCCTGAAACAGGCCGTACCATCAAATGCGGCCCCCACCAGGTTCAGCACCCCGGGCACCAAAGAAGAGGTCGGATGCGCCTTATGATAAAGAGATGTCCCTGCCACCACTGATTTCCTGTCCAACTGCCGGCCCTCAATTTGAAAGGTATTCATCATCGCTCCAAAGGCGGGGGAAAATACCCTTTTTATGGCTGCTTCGTCAATGATTTTACGCGATCCCAATTGCAAATTCACTCATAGACAAAGGAGGTTAAGTGCTTAGTGTACCTGAACGGCAAATAAACATCCCGGCAAAACCGAGCCCTGAGCGTAAAACTTTCAGAAAGCCCGACTCCTCTCTGCAGGCGACTGAAGAAGACAGCAAAATTAGGGCAAAATTGCAGCGATGTATGGTAACAATATTGTCAAGAGCTTAAACAGTAACTATCAACTGGAGGCAAACACTATGGCAGACCTCAAAACATGTTTGAACTGTGGCCAGGAAATCGGAGACGGAGCCCACGCCGCACTCTGTCCGAGCTGCGGCCAGACTTACTGGAAATGCGGTGGGTGCGGTTTTTTAATGACGGCCGCAACCCCTCCCAACAGCTGCCCTTCCTGTGGCAAGGAATGCGCGTTTAAAAACGTGACCTGCTATACTCCGGACTGCGGTGGCCCCGGCAATATTGATCGCAGACTATAGAATTAAAAGTGATTACCAACAATTTTCAGCCAGTGTTAATCGTCATTCCGGGCTTGACCCGGAATCCAGGGGGTTGGGCTAATTTCTGGCTTCCGGCTAAAAACATGCCGGAATGACGAGGTTTGATCAAAACTCAAATAATATCATGCTGTTACGGTGGAGCTTTTTTTTAGGCTGAGTTTCGATGGTAATCAGAAAATTAAAAGCACAACTTTCCGAGTTTGGCTAATCTCCCGCTAATAAAGGGTTTCGGCGATTTGTTAGCGCAGGTGTTCCACCAGTAGCCAGAAGCCAGGAGTCAGAAGCCAGGAGAAAAGCATTAAAATCAGTCATTCTGGCTTCTGGCTACTGGCTTCTAAATTCTCATCCTGGTGGAATGCCACTACGACTCCGAACCATTTTGTAACAGCAAATAAACACCATAAGACATGTCGGAAAGTTGAGTTAAAAGGAAAAGGCCCGCGAACTGAACGCAGGCCTCACATTATCGAGACAAAACGACTTCCCCTAACAATCACTTGCACATTTAAACCGCCCCCCTCACGAAGTCCATACCCGATCTGCCAGGCTTCTTCGCCGGTCAGCCCTCTTTTTACGCCGCTCTGCCGACTGACGTCGCTCAAAGGGAAATGAATCCGACTGCCGGACCCGCCGGTCAAAACCTGATCGGCGACCATGCTTATCAAGAATGTTTTTAGTCGCTCCTCTGTGTCCGCTCATCGCTGACCTCGCTGTACACGTTTCATTTGCTTATGTGTTAAATATACGACCACTTTGAGATATCAGTCAAGGTTGTCAAAATAATCGCTTTCGAAGTGTTTACTTCCATAAAATTCACACTTCAGGCAATCATGGAGCTTGTGCGCAAAAAAGCCCTGAATTTTTCCCTTGCACATCGTCCCGGCAATATAGGAACAATGTCTGCCATGATCGGGATACGCTGGACAAACCCCGAATTCATCAGCCCTTTCGCCGCCACGCTCACGGCCGCACTTCATGTATTCCCAGCAATTCATAGCCCCTCCATACATGCTACAATGTGGTATTTATCCAGAACAAAACCTACTGCATTTTGAAGGATTTTTCCAAGAAAAAATTGTGGAGGAGTTATTTTATCAACTCTCTGTTCTGTTGCAGCCAGTTACAGGCCTCGGTGAAGGCTTTTTTCAAATCGTCCAGTGCTTCCCCGGCCAATTGCAAAGAACCGGCTTTGCCGGCTTTTTCAAGTTTCATTCCGGCAGAAACCATGCTCTCTGCGTAAAGCATTTTACAACTTCCCTTGATGGAGTGACCGATCCGGGAGATATTCGCCATGTCACCAGTTTTCACAACCCCTTCAGCATCTACCAGCCACCGTGGGCCGCTGTCTTCTGCAAGATTGCGTAATAATCTGGCCGCGAGATCTTTTTTGCCTCGACACCTTTCATCAAGAAGTCTGGGATAATCGACCGGGAATTGATCGCTGCCCTGTGGATCGTTATCAATGGTCGTCATTCTTTATATCAACCTGAAAAAACTGAATAATTTCGCCCGTCGCATTTTCTTATCTCTCACCAAGAGGAGGTTATCATAACATGTGAAGGCATGCCATTGCCAATTACCGGGTTCTTTTGAAGCGCCTTCGATCATTCCCTGTTATAAGAAAAAACAATCACTACGTTTGCACCGGGCCGATACCTGGAACACGCCACACAAACTTGAGCGATGAATAAAACTCTTATTTTCAACACCAGAATCAACCGCCATGAAGAAGGGAAGACCGTCCTCTCCCTTCTTTCTGAAAGGTTTACCTATCTTGATCAACTGGAATGGTCGGAAAATATTGCTGCCGGCAAAGTCAGACTCAACGGAGATGCCGTTTCCTGCACATGGAAGGTTTCCATCGGTGACAACCTCACTTATCATCCGGACTCTTTAGACGAACCAGAGGTCTCCACCGATGCCGAGGTCATCGATTCTTCCCCGGATTTTCTCCTGACCGGTAAACCGGCAGGGATCCCGGTCAGCAGGACAGGCCGGATCGTTTGCAATACATTTATTAATATCCTCCGAGACAGGTTCAACAACCCCGACATTCATCTGATGCATCGCCTGGACCGTGAAACCAGCGGTCTGCTCCTCTGTGCAAAGAGCAAGGAGGTCTGCCGCAAACACCAGAAAAATCTGGCCCGGATCATGACCGGAAAATATTATCTGGCAATCGTCCAAGGAAGAATTGAAGTGAATGGTCTCAGGATAGAATTCCCTCTGGGGAAAGACCCGAACAGTGAAATACGGTGCCAGGTCACCGTTGCCCCGAACGGAAAACCGTCCAGCACCATCATTTACACTGTTGCCGCAACCAATGAGAAATCAATGCTTCTTGCCCGCCTGGTCACCGGGCGAAGACATCAGTTGCGCTGCCATCTCTCACATCTCGGACATCCGATTATAGGCGACAAGATCTACAACCACGGAGGTAAATTTTACCTCAAGCGATTGACGCAGGAGTTGACCGACCAGGATTTCCTGGAACTTCAAACACGCAACCACACACTCCATGCCTGGGCAGCGGACATCACCCTGCCGGGCCAGGAACCCCGGCTCTATCATTCTCACTCTTTTCCGGCCGAATTTATCCACCAGGCCACAGCGTTCCCGGGATGGCGAAATCCAGCCGCCAAAATCCTTGAACAGGCAAGAAACCCGAAAATCACCCATATACACTGCCCGTGATTCCTTCACTCGATATCACAGATCTACACCCTTCGGACATGAGTCTCGATGTCTCACGGACTCGCTTATTGGTTCGAGTAAACAAGCGGCCTGATTCAGCGTTAAAATATATTTGCCATCTCCGAATCCTGCCAATATTATTAAAGCAGAAATCCTTAAGCTGCAGGCCATCCACAATTGCAGCAAACCAGATGTATGGTCGCGGAATAATCGAAAAAACATCTCTCAACAGGGAGGCGGATCAACCTTGAAAACATTCCCGAAGCCGGGCTTCAAAAACACGGCCCAAACCCTGGATATTCTGGAAGATGGGATTAAAAAGCACCAGATCGGCCAGGTGGTGGTTGCCTCCACCTATGGCGACACCGGCCTGGAGGCAGCACGTCGTCTGCAGAATCTCGGAGTCACTCTGGTTGTTGTGACCCACAATTCCGGGTTCAGGGAGCCGGGAGCTCTGGAAATGGTGCCTGCAGTAAGGCATGAAATTGAATCGCTGGGAGGAAGAGTGTGTACCGGCACCATGCCCTTCCGGAATATCGGGACGGCGATTCGGGAAAAGCAGGGCTACAGCCAGCAGGATCTGGTGGCAAACACCTTGAGAATTTTCGGCCAAGGGATAAAGGTCTGTGTTGAAATCGCGATGATGGCCGCCGACAGCGGAATGATCAGCCAGGCCGATGTATTGTGTGTGGCAGGAACAGGCCGGGGAGCCGACACCGTGGCCCTGATCAGCCCCCAATCTTCCAACAAACTATTTGACCTCAAAGTCCGTGACATTCTAGCCAAACCTGTCGAGTGGTAAACGAATATGCGTCTAAACAGTGAACCGGAATGCCTGCAGGCTATCGATGAATGGAAAAAGTATTCACCGGAAGCGCAGATGAGAAATCTGAATCAGGCCATTGAGGCTCTGGAACTTGACCAGATGTACTATGAAGGAAAAGGCTCGGAAAAACCGGCCGAAAGATGCGGCAAGTGCCTTGAAATTCTGCACAGGCGACTTTCAGAATTGAACTCCGGCTGACGCAAACCCCACACTTTCTTCCCCTGGTAAAGCAGCGTCCGCCAAGTTTATGTTCACAGAGAACTGTGACGAATTTCTACTCTTTAAGATATTTATAAAGCATGTACCGTGCCTCCGGCGAACCCCATTCCCGTGGCCCGAGAAACTTCTCACGGAGAATGCCTTTTTTGTCCACGATATAGGTCTCAGGCACTCCGGTTATCCCATACGCTTTGCCCACCGCAGAATCAGGGTCATCCATCACCGGAAAGGTGCAGCCGATCTTCGCGGCCAGCTTGTCGGCAAAAACGGGCTCGTCATTACTCAGGATTGAAAGCATCTTGAACTTGTCGGCAGGCATCGACATGTACAGCTCCTGCATGGAGGGCATCTCCTGACGACACGGTGGACACCAGGTTGCCCAGAAGTTGACGAAAACCACATGACCCTTCAGTTCCGAGAGCTTCCAACTCTTCCCCCGAGTGTCAAGCAGGATAAAATCAGGGGCCGGTAATCCCACCGTGGCAACCTGCGGTCGTTCCTGTTCCTGTTGCCCGCACCCGGCAAATATCAGCACCAGAGCGAGAACGGGAACTGTGATAAATATGCCAATAATTTTTCGCATGATCCACTCTTTGAAAAAAATATCCCTATTGACCCAGATCAATTCACACCTGACACTATTTATGGCATGATGATCACAACCTACCGCACAGAGGTGATGCTCACGGTACACAATCCGCCTGACCCTGACAAGCGAATTGCCGGTCGGCGGACGCCGGAAAATCCAAGATTACGAAAAACAGCCTTTGCTTTTAGCATAAAATATATAACGGAGGAAATGAAATGGGAAAATACGAACGATGGGATGATTTCCTGATTGCCGAGCATGAAATGATCGAACGGGCGATGGCGGTCCTGAAGAAGAACCTTGAAGCGCTGGAAGAAGGGGAATATGACCTCCAGCAGATCAAACGGGCGCTCGATTTCCTGCTGGAATTCGGGGACAAGATCCATAACCGCAAAGAAGAAAATCTTCTTTTCCCGTTAATGCATGAAAGAGGCATTCCGTCCCAGGGCGGGCCGCTTGGCGTCATGCTGATGGAACACGAGGCAGAGCGAAAACTGGTGCAGCAGATGCTGATGCAGGTCGACAAACTGCCCTCCATGGGCGACGAAGACCTTCTCGCCTTCAAATCAGAGGGACTCGAATACCTGACCATCCGGGCCGAACATATCTGGAAGGAGAACGACATTCTCTATCCCATGGCCAGGAATGTGATGAAAGAAGGAGATGCTGAAAAAATGCTGGCCGGTTTTGAGAAGATCAACACCGATGTTTACGGCCCCAAGGCCTGGGATAAATTCTCAGTGATGGTCAGCGAGGTTGAAGGCAGTAAAGAAAAACGGGCGCGGTTGATCAACGGGCTTTCCTATGAGCAGCTCGATGCGATCATGGAGGCCCTGCCCTTTGAGGTAACCTTTGTCGACGCCGAAGACACCGTCGCATATTTCAACAGACTCGACAAAACCAAGATCTTCCCCCGGACCCGGTCGGTCATCGGCAGAAAGGTCGACAAATGCCATCCCGAAAAAAGTGTCGATACGGTCATAAAAATCGTTGAGGGGTTCAAGAACCGGACCATGGACAAGGCTGAGTTCTGGATCAACTTCAGGAATGAGACGATCATGATCCGTTATTTCCCGGTCTATAACGAAAACGACGAATACATGGGTGTTCTGGAAGTCACCCAGGAAATCGGCTGGATCAAGAAACTGGAAGGAGAAAAAAGACTGCTCGACTGATATTGAAGTACTTAAGCATTATGGTCCAGGCTACCGGCTACATCCAGACTGTCAAGGCCTGGACCATATCACACCCAAAAACATCCATGCCCTCCACAGCCTCCCGGAGGTACCCCCTCACCTGCAAATGTGATGCTTTCCTCCCGGGAAAGAACCGCTATTGGACCTTATATACCCGGTCCCCTTCAACGAACACCTCAACCCCTTCCCCGAACTGGATCTCGGCGAGACCTGCGGCAACCTCTTCAACCGGCACCCCCATAGCCTCGGCCAGCTCGTGAATGTCGTAATAGGGATGCCCCTCTTCGTTATAGCCCTTGGCCACAACCCCGGGAAAGTGCTCATTGAAGGCGCTGCTGGAGGCCTGCTGCAGAATCTCCCTGATCTGGGGCGGGCCATAAAGAAGAAGCCATTTGACCGCTTCCGACCATACCTTTGCGTCAACCGTTTTGCTCTGCAGGACCTCCATGGCCATCTCCAGGTCCCACTGGTCTTTGAATTCCGTCATCCGTCCGCTCAAACCTTGAAGTTAATCTGTTCCGCCACGCCGAAAATATCCATCATGGCAACATGTCCGACGGTAAACAAAAACTTCCTCAGCCGCAAGTCAAACCACTGATCTTTCTGCCCAGCCGGATAAAGGTCGGGATGGACAGATCTCTTTCACCTTCCCTGGAGGTGACCGACCGTCGTTCTCTCCTTTTTATTTCAGCCGTTCGGGTCAGACCGTTTCGCCCCCCTTTTAATCCTTTCCGCCAGCAACAATTCCCATACGCAGCAACCCTGACTCTCTGCCAGTATCCTCTCAGTTCAAACATTCCGTCATCTCCTCTATTCTTTTTGACATTGGTTTGCGCTTAGAATACTCTCCTGGGTGGGACATCGGCTGTCCCCTGCATTGTGATTTATTTACATCGACAAAAAAAACAGAACCATCTCCTCCAGGATTTGGAAAAACTTCTTTCAGGACCAGGAAAATGACCCGAAACAAAATCCAGCTCCAGCGGCTTATCTTTATCGACCAGGCGATCCGGGAGGGTATGCGTCAGGGGGTACTTGCCAACCGCAGCACCATGGCCGCCCGCTATGAGGTCAGCCCGAAAAGCATCGGCCGCGATATCGATTACCTGAAACACCAGATGGACGCACCCATAGAATACGACCAGCAGAAGCACGGCTACTTCTACACCGAGGAGACCTATAAACTGCCGGCGATCAGCATCAGTGAAAGCGACCTGTTCGCAATCTGTGTCGCCAGAAAAGCCCTGAAGCAGCATGAGAACACTCCGGTGTACCGGAAGCTGGTTTCCGTTTTCAGAAAGATCGAGCAATCCCTGCCGGACAAGGTCTCCGTTGAGCCGTCATGGGTGGATGACCGGATGTCGGTGCTTCAGGAGCGGGGCACCGACATCGATCCGGCAACCTGGGACAAGGTGGCCGAAGCCCTGCACCACAACCGGAGACTCCGCCTCTCCTACCTGAAACCAGGAGACACCGCTGAAGAGGAACGGGAGATCGACCCGTATCATGTAGTCAATTTCCAGGGTGAATGGTACGTGGCCGGTTTCTGCCACCGGCGCCGGGACATCCGGATCTTTGCCCTGTCGCGGATTAAAGCGGCCGAAACCCTCAAAGCGCATTTCACCATCCCCGATGATTTCAGCTTCGCCCGTTTTGCCGGCCATCATTTCGGGATCTTCCGTGGCGAAAAGGACCACCGGGTCGAAATTCATTTTGCCCAGAAACACACGCCATATGTTCTCGAAAGAGAGTGGCATCCGGAACAGTCCATTACCCATGCCGATGACGGCAGTGTGACCCTCTCTTTTACTTCCAATCATCTTTTTGAGGTGAAACGATGGATTCTCTCCTGGGGCAGCGGAGTCAGGGTGCTCGCTCCACCGGAACTGGTCGATGCGGTCAGACTGGAGCTGGAGGAGGCCTTGCAGGCATACCACTAGTGTCGCGTCAAGGATGAAATGTCATAGTATTTCTCCGGCATTTTTTGTGCCGGCAAGGCATGTGTTGGGTTGCATAGCAGCGCTATGCAACCCAACACGTAACGCAGGAGGTGCGAAAAATGACGAGAAAGAGGTGACGGTTCAGAGTTGACGTGACATAGAACTCCCGGAACAGAGAACTACGGAGATTTGAACCCTGATTGATTAATACGGCATCATATTATATGATCATTGAAGCACATGCAGGATCGGACAAACCGAGTTCCTGCCGTAAGGGACAAGAGCCAATGGACATAAGCAGAAACAGCCCCCTGTGGGCTTTTATCTTCAACAAAAGCCGCAAGCGGCGAGACAAAACCACCATTCTCGGCAGCATCCCTCTTTTTGAGAAGCTGTCCCGCTGGGAACTGCGGGCCATCGCCGACATTGTCCACCAGCGGGTTTATGCAGAAGGCGAATTCGTTTTCCGGAAAGGGCAACCCGGAGCGGCAATGTTCGTAATCACCACCGGAGAAGTCAAAATCATCGACCACGACCGGGAAAACCGGGACACGGTGATTGCCACCCTCGGCGCAAACGCCTTCTTCGGCGAACTCGCCCTCCTTGACGATTCTCCCCGTTCGGCCTCGGCCATGGCCGCTGCCGGCACGGAAATATATGCCTTTTTCCGAACCGATCTTGACCGGCTGTTCGCCGCGACCCCCCAGATCGGACTTGAGGTTTACCGCGCTCTGGCCGGGATCATCGGCACCAGACTCAAGGTCACCAATGAGCACTTATCTCACAAGTGAAGAATGCCTGCTGCGGCAGCGCCGGGCAACGATCTTCTATGCCACGTCGGCCGCCCTTGCCCTGCTGGCGGCGGTGTATCTGATCTGGGCCTTACGGGCGATGATCCTGCCCCTGATGATCGGGATGATTATGGCGTACATCTGTCTGCCGCTGATCGGTTACCTGAAAGGCAAGGGCTTTTCCCGCTTCTGGGCGGTCATTTTTCTCTCGGCCATGTTCTGCCTTCTTCTTTTTTCCACCATCAACCTGACGGGCAAGATCATCCCCAACCAGAAAGAAGAACTGGAACTGCAGGTCAGGGTCCGTTACAAGGTCAATGAGAAGTTCGACCAGATGATGGGCACCAGGAACAACGGGCGGGGGGGGAACCTCTTTTACACCATCTTCGGCAAGGAGCTTGAGCCGCTCCGCAGCGCTCTGGACTCCGTCCTGCGCCTTTCCGACAAGGAACGGGAGCTGTTCACCATCTTCCACTACAACCCGAATCTTTACGGATACGCCCCGGTGGCTGATCGCTACTGGCAGTATTACCAGGCCAACCGCCAGCGGGACCAGAAAGAGGCCGAACTGCAGGCGGAAAAGCAGGCGCAGGAAAAAAGCAGCGGTGTCACACCGCACATCCCCCAACCTGAAGGCCGGAAAAGCAGAGGGTCTTTACTGCTCCTGGTGTTCAACGCCCTCTCCCTCTGGCTGATCACCCCGCTGGTTTTTCTGATTCTGCTCTTTGACGACGGCAAGCTGAAAAGAAATCTGGTGCAGGCTGTGCCGAACCGCTACTTTGAAGTGACCCTGACCGTCTTTGACAGCATCAATGAGGCCCTGGGCCGCTACCTGCGCGGGACAGCCATAGAGTGCTTCCTGGTCGGCACCAGCTTTACCTTAAGCCTTTTTCTGGTCGGGCTTGAAATGCAATGGGCCGCCACCATAGGTGTGATCGCCGGACTGGCCAACGCCATCCCGTTTCTCGGGCCGGTCATCGGTCTTCTGGTCGGAATTCTCTATGCTATTCTGACCGAGCAGATCACCCCGATTCTGCCCTTTATCAACGAAGGCAACCTGCTGCTTGCAATCATTGCGGTCGTCGCCCTTGTCCAGCTGGCCGACAACGCCATCTTCCAGCCCTATGTGCTGGGCAGCGCGGTTAATCTGCATCCGCTGGTGGTCATTGTCGGGGTCATGGGCGGAGCGGTGATCTTCAGTTTTGCCGGGATGCTGTTCGCAATCCCGGCCATCATGGTGATCAAGGTGGTGGTCACGACCATGTTCCGCCAGCTGCGCGCCTACTATATCATCTGATGGATATCTCCAGTCTCATAAAAAGCCCGTCAGTGGCCCAGGTTTACCGGGCAGAACCGGGGAAAAAGTTGGCCCGCCCCTTGTTCCTTTCAACTGTTCAGGCCGGGTTCCCCTCTCCGGCTGAAGATTATATTGAACAGAGCCTTGACCTGAATGAGTATCTGGTCAAGAACCCGGCGGCCACCTTCTTTGTCCGGGTAGCCGGCGACTCCATGACCGGCGCGGGAATCCACCATGACGACATCCTGGTGGTCGACCGCTCGCTCACCCCCGCATCGGGGAAGATAGTCATCGCCATAGTTGACGGTGAGCTGACCGTGAAACGGTTCTTGCAGTACGGCTCGCGATGCCGTCTGGCAGCAGAAAACCCGGATTACTCTGATATTGAGATAGAAAATGACATGAATCTTGAAATCTGGGGCGTGGTGACCACCTCGATCCACAACCTCTAAAAACTCTCAACCGTACCCGCTCCTATCCGGCCGCCTCTCATGAAAAAACTTTTCGCCCTGATCGACTGCAACAACTTCTATGTTTCCTGCGAGCGGGTGTTCAACCCGAAGCTCGCCGGCAAACCGGTGGTCGTTCTTTCCAATAACGACGGCTGCATCATTGCCCGTTCCGAGGAAGCGAAAAAACTCGGCATCAAGATGGGAGAGCCGTTCTTTAAATGTGAGAAGACGCTCTCACACCACGCCGTTCACGTCTATTCTTCCAATTACCCTCTGTATGGCGACATGTCTCAACGGGTGATGGCAGTGATTGGCCAGCAAGAGCCGGAAGTGGAAATGTATTCCATCGATGAGGCTTTCGTTCGATTGCCCCGCAGTGGCAATATCACCGACTACGGCAGGGCGCTTCGGGAGAAAATCAGAAAACAGACCGGCATCCCGGTTTCAATCGGCATCGGACCAACCAAAACCCTGGCCAAGATCGCCAACCGGATCGCCAAGAAGAGAATGACCTCCGGGGTCTTCGACCTGACAGACCATCCACAGCTCACAAAAATACTCGCTGAAACTCCGGCGGAAAGCGTCTGGGGCGTGGGAAGAAAAAGCGGAGCAAAGCTTGCGGCCGCCAATATCCATTCAGCCCTTGACCTGATGCAGGCTGAAGACGTTTGGCTGCGCAAAATCATGACCGTTACGGGGCTGCGCACCGCCATGGAACTGCGCGGCATCTCCTGCCTGGACCTTGACGAGACCTCCCCGAAGAAGAGCATCACCTGCTCCCGGTCGTTCGGCCATCCGGTGCAATCGCTGGAGGATCTGCGGGAAGCCGTGGCCACCTATACCGCCATTGCGGCGGCCAAACTGCGGCAGCAGCAATCGGTCGCCTCCTGCCTGCAGGTCTATATCAACACCGACCCCTTCAGCAAAGACCAGGCTTGCTACTTCGGGCACCGCACCACGCTCCTGACCGGCCAGACCGCCAACACCGGAGAACTCACCCGGGCGGCCATCCGCTGCCTGAAAACCATTTACCGGCCCGGACACCGGTACAAAAAAGCAGGGATACTCCTGAGCGGCCTCACCAGCGACGCCTGTCGCCAGCCCGGCCTCTTTACCCCGGCCGCTGACCAGCAGCCGGAACTGATGGCGGCCATTGACCGGGTGAACCGCCACATGGGCCATTACACCCTGCAATACGGCGTGGCCGGGTTCAGAAAGGATTGGCGCAACCGACAGGATCGCAGATCACCGGCCTACACCACCTGCTGGCAGCAACTGGTGATGGTCAAAGCCTGAGACAGGGACAAAGAGGTCACTCTCCATCCCCTTCAATAAAACTGGTCAACTCCCCGATATTCTCGCGCAGAATCACCACCTGTTCCATCAGGGAGCGGGAAGAGTTCGCATTCTGGTCGGAGGTGGCGGCCAGCTGCTGGGTGCTGTTGTCCATTTCCTGGGCCGCCTTGGCTATCTGCTTGATCCCGAGAGCCTGCTCATGGGACGACCGGGAGATTTCGTCCACCAGCACCTTCACCTTCTCGGAACTGACGCCCACCTCCCGCAATCTCTCGGCTACCGTCGCAAGACGATCACTCCCTTCGCCCACATTGGCGATGGCACGCTCAACAAGTCCGCTGATGTTGCGGGCTGCTTCCGCCGTTCGCCTGGCAAGACTCCTCACCTCATCGGCCACCACCGCAAAACCGGCGCCCGCTTCTCCGGCCCGGGCCGCCTCAACGGCAGCGTTCAAGGCCAGAAGATTGGTCTGAAAGGCAATACTTTGAATATCGTGGGTGATGCTTGCAATCTCATCGCTGTCGCCCTTGATCTTGCCCATACTGGTCTGCATCATGTCCATATCGGCATTGGCCTGGATCGAAACCTGCGAATTATTCCTGACCTCTCCACTGGCCGCCTGGGCCCCTTCGTCGTTCTGCTGGATCATGGAGTTGATCTGCTCAAGGGAGGCGCTGGTCTCCTCCAGAGAGGCGGCAATGCTGGTCGACATGTCGGCCAGGTCCTGGGAAGAATCGGAGGAACTTGTAGATTCCAGATTGATCCGATCGGCCGACTGATTGAGATTCTCGACGATATGATTGACCGTCCGAATGATCTTTCTGGTCAAATAAAAGGTGACGCACACCAGAAAGAGAACGGCCCCGATGCCACCGACATTGTAAAAGAGGATCATCCGGTCGGTCTTGGTCATGGCCGATTCCTTGAACTGCGGCAATGCTTCACGAACAAGCTCGATCTCTTCCTTGCTGGTTGCCATCAACCGGGAATACAGTCCGAGATACTTTTCTTCGACAATTTCCCCTGCGGCCTCGACATCTTCCTCCGCCAGGGCCGGGACAATCCGCTCGCTCAAAAGACCCCGCATTTCCTCCCAGATCTTACGGGTCCCGGCAAGCGATTCCTTGATCTCTCCCACATGTGCCTGGTCATGGCAGTATCCGCAGCCGACACTTCCCTCCGAAGCAAGATGCATCTGATCCAGTTCGACAAAAAGGACCTCCATCCTCTCGGACATCTGCGACAGAGTCTCGACTTTTCCCTCGTCATTCTCCCAGAGCGCGGAAAACAGTGTGCTGTTGATCAGGTTGATGTTTGCCCGCATCCTGGCCATATTCCCGATATAATCGGTTTTCAGTTCTATTCCCTGATAATTCGGCCCGCCGATCTGGACCTCCCTGATGGTCTGCTGGCCGATGATCAGTCCGCCGATCTGGGCAACCACGATAATGATCAGAACAACGAATATCCTGGTCTGCAGGCTGCTCTTTTTCAATATGTTCATCAATCCCTGCCTCACTGTTTATTCCCCTGATGCATGTTCGGTGTACCGATAATCCTATCGCAGGTCGATCAGCGATGAGAAGTTTTTTTTATCCCGCCCCAAAAAAAACCCTACTCCCAGTCAGGCTATCTCAAGTTGCCGACCTTGCCAAAACTTCATGTCCCTTGCCGCGCGCTACGGAAAGCTGTATCTTTTATATGACAGCTCAACGGGTGTCGGGGTTTTCCCAGCAGACGGGGAAATTGCCGGCAGGCCTCTTCTTGCCGGGGATTATGGACCTTACTCTACCTTCCGAACAACTGCGATTGCTGGAAAATCTGGATCGCTACTTCAGTGATTTCCCGACCTCCTGCCCCTACGACCTTCCGGAGATTGCAATTTACAGAATGGCCAGGTTCAGCATGATTCCGGAAAAAATCATGCACACCCTGCTCGCGGCAGGGTACCGGAGATATGGCGACACGGTTTACACCATGCGCTGTCCCGGCTGCCGGAAATGCCAGCCGATCCGAATCGACCCCGAAGAATTCCGGGCGAACCGGAGCCAGAAGAGGGCCCTCCGGGCCAACACCGATCTTGAAATCAACACAACTCCTCTGGCGGCGACCGATGACAATGTCAGGCTCCTTCAGCATTTTTTCGACACCCGTTTCCCGGGCCGCAACAACCTGGCCAGAGATTATTATGCAGGCTTTTTCCTCAATTCCTCACAGTTCTCTTTTGAGATTCGCTACTCGGTCAAGGGCAGGCTGATCGGTGTATCAATTGTTGATTGCGGGAAGACGTGGCTGAATGCGGTTTATTTTTTCTTCGATCCGGCCGAGGCCAGGCGCAGCCCAGGAACCTTCAACATTTTGAACCTGATCGATATCTGCCGCCGGAACCGGATCAGGGAACTCTATCTCGGCTATATGATTGAAGAGGTTCATGCCATGTGCTACAAGGCAGCCTTTCGCCCCCACTACCTGCTGAAAAACGGTTCCTGGCAAAAATCGGACACCGGTGAATGATCTCGGTTGAGTCAAGAAACCTTTTCACATCACATTCCTGAGATTTAATGCTATACTGGGCACCGGCGGGAGATTCCTGGAGAGGATCCTGCTTCTCCCTCCAAAAATGCGGCCCCGGGCAACTGAAATTCTGCCTCTGCCGACACTGACAAGGAAACCGGCTCCGTCGACCCGGAGACGACATGACACCTGAATATCGCCCATGAAAATCCGAACCCGCATCCTCATCTATCTGCTGGTCATCTTTGTCATGATCATCTCCCTCTCCGTTTCACACCGTTGGACCATTGACACTATTGAACTGTATCAGAAACGGGAACACTCTTCCCACAAGCAGCTTACCGCCCTGTTTGCAATAAAAACCTCGGTCCACAAATACATGAAAGAAATGGGGGACCATGTTTCTTTTGGGGATGGAGAAATTTTCGACCACCGCTTCGCCATTGAAATCCCCCTTGAACAGCTACGTCGGGCAACCTATCAGGAAAGCTGGCTCCTCGGCGAAGAGGAAGCCATACCACAGGCTGAAGAAAGTGATCGGATCTCCAAGATCCAGAGTCTCCTCATTGTCATGGAAAGGCAGCTGACGCTTATCCAGGAGCAGAATAAGGCAGGAAATTTTTCTGAAGGGGAAAAAAACTTTGGCGATCTTTCCGAAAGGCTCTTTGAGAAGCAATTTATCACCCTCATAAATAAAGCCATAGCTGAGGAAGAACAGGAAATCAATGAACTCCACATGCAGTTTGAGCAGATGGCGGCCCGGGGGAAAAAAAGCACCGTCATTATTTCCCTGCTGGCCTCTTTCCTGATCCTTATTTTCTCCTGGTATTTTCTCCGGGACGTCCTTGCCTCCTTCAGGGAATTGTCCTCAGGCGCGAGAAAGCTGGTGGATGGAGAGTTTGACCATAGGCTTCAGGAAGAGGGCAATGACGAGTTTGCCGAAATGGCCCGGACTCTCAACCTGCTTGGTGAAACCATCGGCAACAAGATTGAGACGGTGAATCTGATCAGCGCCGAACACCGGCAGGCCAAGGAAGAATCAGAGATGGCCCGGCAGGCAATGAGTGAATTCCTTGCCACCATGAGCCATGAAGTCCGGACCCCGATGAACGGCATCATCGGACTTACCGACCTCCTGTTGAGGATGGAAATCAGTGACCGGAAACAGCTCAACTATATACGAATGGTCAAAGAATCTGCCGACCGGCTGTTCAGGATTATCAATGACATTCTCGACTTCTCAAGGATCGAGGCTCATCGTCTTGATCTGGAATCGATCAATTTTTCTCTCCGCGAAATCATTCAATCAGCGCTGGCACCATTGGCAAAACAGGCCGAGTTGAAAGGGCTTGCCTTTTCGACTTCCATTAATGAAGGGATCACCGACAACCTGATTGGAGACCCGGGCAGGCTTTCCCAGATACTCATCAATCTGGTCAATAATGCCATTAAATTTACAGAAACCGGCAGGATCGACATTCTGGTGGACGAGGCAAACCGGCTGGGCGAAAACCTGACCCTCCATTTCGAAGTCAGAGACACCGGGATCGGCATTCCTCCGGAAATCAGGGAAAAAATCTTCCGGGCATTCACCCAGGCCGAAGCCTCCATCGCGAGAAATTACGGTGGCAGCGGCCTGGGCCTCGCCATCTCCAGTGAACTCGCCAGGATGATGGGTGGCAGAATCTGGATTGAAAGCGCCGCCCTACCGAGCCGTCGCAAGGAAGATGCCGCAAATCGCAAACACCCGGGCAGTTCTTTCCATTTCACCGTCCGGCTTGAATCACTGCCGGAACAATCCTCAACCGAGATCCAGGGAATAAAGCAAGGAAGACCCGTAACGCAGCAGAAACAGATTCATGTTCTTCTGGTGGACGATGAACCGATCAACAGGGTCCTGGCATATGAGATTCTCACCTCCGAAGGATGGCTGGTCAGCGAAGTTGACAATGGAGAACAGGCCTTGAAGACTCTTGAGGAAATCCAGTTCGACCTGGTCCTGCTGGATATTGAAATGCCGGGGATGGACGGATTCGAGTTCACCAGGCTTTACCGGAACCGCGAAACAGGAACCGGCACACATCTGCCGATCATCGCAATGACCGCCCACACCGCAGAGAGGTTTGCTGATAAATGCCGGACTGCCGGGATGGACGGATTTATCACTAAGCCTTTTGAAATTGATGAACTTCTCAGGGTGATCACCAACAGCCTGCCCAATACCGTATTCCACAACTAATCGGTCATCTCACCGGCAAGCCACGAAGAATCTCAGTATGGAAGGGGACCTCTTTCAGATTCGCAGACGAAACTTTCTGCAACCTGTTTGGAAAACTCTTTTCACTTTCCATATCCACCTTCACTCAATACTCCATCAATACCTCATGGTGTACAGCGTCACATCAGCACCACAATATACTGTATATTTTCTTGACTTTTCTTCCCCCACCTGCAAAAATGGTCGTTACAGAGATTGAGGCATATTTTTCAAAAAGGGGCCCCGCTCATTGCGGGTGGAGGTGGACGATGGAGAAGTGGCAGTTATCCGGAATAATTACAAGCGGTACCCGGAACAAACTCATTATTCCAAAGGGCTATGCAAAAAATGCAGCAAAAACAAACCTGTTCAGCAAACTTTACGGGTTTTTCAGACAAGGTGCAGAAAAACTGGCCAGAGTTGCAGCCATTTTCTGATCACCTGCCCCGGAGCCGATCATGTCCTGCCAGATATTTTCCAACCCGCCCTGAATCATCATTTACTTTTTCCCCTCAGTCTTTATGGACACTCTGCCGAAATTGAAGGCGGCGCTTGCCGGCTACCATGCTGACCAGGATTACCCCGATGAGCCTCTCGGCATACGCTGTTGTGAGCTTGCCTGCGAGGCTCTTGAAAAAGGGTGCTATGGAGTTGGCGCCATTCTGGTCGACACTGATGAAAGGGTTCTCGCCGAAGCGGGAAACGAAATATTTCATAATGGATTTCATTCGGAAAGACACGCCGAAATGGTGGCCATCGACCACTTTGAAAAACATTATCCCGATTTTGGCGACCGCAGCGGGTTGACCATGATGGTCTCCCTTGAACCATGCCCGATGTGTCTTACCCGCTTACTTCTGGCCGGGATCGGAAAAGTGGTCTATCTGGCAGCTGACGATGATGGCGGTATGGTCCGGAGGATCAAACACCTGCCGCCGACCTGGGTGAACCTGGCCACCATCCAGCAACACCGAACTGCCAGGGTCTCGAAATTTCTGGCCGATCTTGCGTTCCGGCTGGCCGGACATTCCCTGGAAGCACTGCGCCGCCAACTGATCAAGGCCATCCGCTAATCAATTCCGATCAAGAAATTTTTCCTGCCATATCAAAGCTGTAAAACTATGATCTGCCGCAGATATTTCAGGGCAGATCCCTCTTGCGCAGGAACCAACAAAAAAGCACCTAGCCTGATCAGACTAAGTGCTTGAATTTCTGGCGCACCCGGCACGATTCGAACGTGCGACCGCATGATTCGTAGTCATGTACTCTATCCAGCTGAGCTACGGGTGCCTTTGGAAGGAATCTCTATACCGTAATTTCCTGAAGACGGCAACCTTAAAAAAACGATAGCGTACCCCCTCTGGCCTGCCTGAACTGTGAGAGAAGTTCAGGCATCTCTTTTCATCGCCCAAACAGGCAAACTGCCCCATGCCATCTTCAAACTCCAAGACCGAGAAAGGTCCCGACCTGATATACGACCACGGCGACCAGCAGGGCGAAACCGGTATTGAACGCCATGGAAAAAAGACCCCATTTCCAGGAACCGGCCTCCCTGACGATGCAGACTACGGTCACAAAGCAGGGGGAATAAAACATAATAAACAGCATCAGACTTAACGCCTTGAGCTTGCTCCAGGCTGGTTCGGCTGCCAGTGTTTTTGACAATGACCCGCTCTCTTCAGGATTCACCTCGCCAAGGGAATAGGCGGTGCCGAGGGTGGAGATAATGATCTCCTTAGCGGCAAAACCACCAACCAGAGCGATATTTGTCCGCCAGTCAAAACCGGCCAGCCAGCTGACCGTTTCAAGCCCTGACCCGAAACGGCCGGCAAGGGAGTTCAGCAGGGCACGTTCCGCTTCTGAAGCGTTAATCTCGGCCAGCTTCTCCTCAAGACCGGTTTTCTGTAGCGATGTTGTTTCCCCGGGGTTTTCAACCCCCTGAATCTGGGTGATCACTTGCTGGCGCCTCTTTTCAAAATCCTGCTTTTCAGCATCCGGCAAACCTGGGAAGGTCATCATCGCCCAGAGAAGAATTGAAGCACCGAGAATTACTGTGCCGGCCTTCCTGATATACTGCCAGGTTTTTTCCCAGGTATGAATGAAAAGCCCTTTCAGAGTGGGAAACCGATATGGTGGGAGCTCCATGACAAACGGCGTGGACTCCCCTTTCAAAACGGTCAGACGCAATATTTTAGCCACCACCAGAGCAACAATCCAGGCGAGCAAGGTCAGCATGAACATGAACCCGGCCTGATTCTCGGAGAAAAACGTGCCGATCAGAAGCGCCAGCACCGGGATCTTGGCGCCGCAATTCATGAACGGGGTGGTCAGGAGTGTCGCCATCCTTTCCTTTGGGGAACGCAAGGTCCGGGTGGCCATTACTCCCGGCACCGCACAACCGCCGGCAATCCCTCCCGAAAGAATATATGACATGACCGAGCTCCCGTGCAGGCCGAAGATCCTGAAAATACGGTCCATCATAAAGGCGACCCGGGCCAGATAGCCGGAATCCTCAAGTATGGCTATCCCGAAAAACATGAGCATGATCAGCGGCACAAAGCCAAGGACCCCGCCAACACCGTCAACGATCCCGGAAATCATCAGCGACTTGAGGTGGCCATCTGTCATTAACCGATCCAGCAGCCCGCTGAGCAACTCAAAGAGGCCTTCCATCCAGGCTACCGGAATCTCACTCCAGGTAAAGGTGATCTTGTACAGGCCGAAAAGGACGCCGAGCATGATCAGGGGGCCGACCACCCTGCTGGTTACAACCCGGTCGATACGGTCGGAGGCATAGATTCTGTCCTGATCAAAGACCTGGCTGACCACACCCTGGCGAAGAATTGATTTGATATAACCATACCGATGATCTGCCACCATTGCTTCAGGATAGGTTTCAATGGTAGCCATGAGGTGGGCGGCGACTCTGTCAACCATCTGCTGGAGCCGCGTGGCGAGGTTTTCAAGCCCGCGTTTACGGCCAAACTCTTCACCCCGTTTCCTGATCTGCTCATCCCCCTCAAGATATTTCAGGGCCAGCCAGCGTGGTGTATAAATCTCGGTCAGGAAAGAGTGATCCCGGACAACCTCCTCCATCTCGATAATTGCCCCATCGAGATCGTCACCATAGGAAATCATGGTGGGCTCCCACACTTTACCGGAAGCGGCAACCGCCAAAGCGGCTGCCATGAGATCTTCAACACCTTCACCGCTCTTGGCCGAGATCGGAACCACCGGAACATTGAGGAGCGCTGCAAGTTTTTCGGCATCTATCGTGATCCCGCGGTCTCTGGCAACATCCATCATGTTCAGGGCGATAACCACCGGCACTCCCAATTCAAGGAACTGGCAGGTGAGATAAAGATGCCTCTCCAGATTGGCCGCATCGGTAATGTTGACAACCACTCCAGGCTTTTCATGGACCAGATAATCCCTGGCCACGACCTCTTCGACCGAGTAGGCGGTCAGTGAGTAGGTTCCCGGAAGATCCACCACTTTGACCCGCTGGCCATCCGCAGCGAGAAAAAAGCCTTCTTTCTTCTCGACGGTGACTCCCGGATAGTTGCCGACATGCTGGCGGGCTCCGGTGAGCCGGTTAAAGAGGGTGGTTTTACCGGCATTGGGATTGCCGGCCAGGGCTATGTTCAACTGATCAGGCATCGCGTTTTATTCCGTCTCAACCTCAATGTGATCCGCCTCGTTGTTGCGCAGGGTGAGCGTGCCGCCCATTACCCTCAGGGCAACAGGATCATAGAGAGGGGCCCTTCCCTGAATTTTTATTTCAGTGCCCGGAACCAGACCCATCTCCCTGATTCGCCGGCCAAGTTCTCCGGCCACTTTGACGGCGGTGATCACTCCGGTCTGATTCTTCTTCAATTGTCTTAACGGTATTTTTGCCACTTATCCACCCAAGAAATCTGAAAAACACACTGCCATGGCAACGGACCCTTCCACGTTGCTCAAACCGCACAACTTCCATAAATGACAGCCTGCAGAACATCAATTAATAAGAAGAGGGTTCACCGGAGTCAATATAATAGTACTATATTACAATATTTATATGGACTTCCCCTCGGAATGTTGCACAAGAGGGGGGGCTCGTTCAGACCTTTTGTCCTTTCCAAGCAGCAGGAAAGGTTTTATCATACCGATATGATTTACTTCTAGATCCTTACACCATGTTTTTCGTAAGTTAAAGACGGCCCAACACCTTTGCTACCTTTCCGTGACCGGAGGATATAATGACCACCCCCAACAAATTACAACAGGAAATCAAGAAAAAAACTCTGGCCAGACTGGGACCTCTTTTCGAACGTTACCGCCTTGATCACGACGACCTGGAATCAGTCATGAAGTGGAAATCAATCGTCCTGATCCTTGGCAACTTCTCCTCCGGCAAATCAACCCTGATCAATGAACTTTTCGAAAGCAACATTCAGAGAACAGGTCAGTCTCCTACCGACGACTCCTTTACCGTACTTACCGCCCCTGCGAAGGGAGAACCGGCCCGCGAAATCCCGGGCTCCAGCCTGGTCAATGACGAGCGGCTGCCGTTCACCGCCTTCAAGGAATATGGCGACCAGTTCACCTCGCACTTCCTGATGAAGGAGGTTGAATCCGACCTGCTCGAAAATCTGGCAATCATTGACAGCCCGGGAATGCTGGACGCAATCACTGAAAAAGACCGGGGGTACGATTACGCCCGGGTTGTCGGTGATCTGGCCCATCTTGCCGATCTGGTGGTCCTGATGTTTGACCCGCACAAAGCCGGAACCATCCGCGAGGCGTATGAAACCATCCGTAACACTTTGCCGGAAAGCCTTGGTGAAGACAGAATACTCTTTGTCATGAGTCGTCTGGATGAGTGTGACAATCCGGCAGACCTGGTCCGCTCCTATGGGACCCTGTGCTGGAATCTGTCCCAGATGACGGGAAGAAAAGATATCCCCAGGATATTTCTTACTTATTCTCCCAACGTTTCCCAGGTTCCGGAAAACATGTCCATCTGGAACAACGAGCGGAATGAATTGAAAGAGAGGATTCTGTCTGCCCAGAAAATGCGGGTGAGTCATATTCTTCAACATGTGGACAGACAGGCCCGGGAATTACGAATGATCGCCGAAGCAATGACCAGTATCGGCGTTCATGGCAGAACCCTGTTGGGAAAAACCCTGCGGGGCGCCTCCGCTCTTGCCCTTTTCCTGTTTCTTTTCCTGGACATTATCAGCAGGAAATTCTTAAGCATCCCCGACACCACCCTGCTCACTTCCCTGGCCAACGGCTCTGCAGGGCTGCCGAACCTGCTCGTCCCCCTGGCCGGAGCTGGCGCAGCCTACGTCCTGGCCTTCCTGCTCTACTCCAGATATCTGCTGCCCCGGTTGATCAGAAAGTCAGCGGCATCTCCTGATGACCTTGTTGATCTCGGCACCAGACACCGGCTCCAGCTGTGGAAAAAGATTCGGACCCACACGCAAACGCTTGTTGCTGATGCAGGGCTCGGAGATGTGATCTTTTCCCACCGCAAGCACATTATGCGGATCGAAAGGTTTCTTGACCGCGATCTTCAGGAGTATTACAGCAGAAACCAGTAACAACCAACCCAGACTCTTATTGCTTGAACAATTGCGCTAAAAGACAAAATTGCGCCCGCAATCGGGAATGCTTTGTTTTTATTCCTCTGTGAATCGGCATCAAATCGGGCATGGAATCATGAAAAAATCACATTTCTTCCTGCAGATCCCCCATTTTTAGCCTGACACCCGAAAGCACCCTTTTTCCCATGCGGACTCCCTCCGCACCTTACAATGCAAGTTGCCACAATGTGGCAATTAGCAAGCATCTCTCTTTTCTGGAAAATTTATCTTCGCCGATTCCTGCCCAATATTTTTCCTGCTTCTCTGACAGGAATTTTTATTTTCAAAATCACCGAAATTTTTTTTCCAAGCAAGTTCAATGGGTTGAGAAAAATACCGAGATATTTTGAGGATTAATGAGCTTTTAAGAGAAAAACCGATGTTTAATCTTTTCCTTTCATCTCCTCTGGCCCATGTATTCCGACATAACCCCACAGTATTGTATACCTTTTTGCATGTCGACGAAAAAACCTCGAAACAATGGGGTTTTAGC
Source organism: Pseudomonadota bacterium (assembly GCA_018823285.1). Classification (NCBI taxonomy): domain Bacteria; kingdom Pseudomonadati; phylum Pseudomonadota; species Pseudomonadota bacterium. The sequence goes on along the minus strand of JAHJIQ010000007.1, from coordinate 122,673 downwards.
ACCACCCATTTTTACTCATCCCCGTATCAAAGGGCTCCGGAAGCTGTTGATAACTTTCACACAATTTTCAAAAATCACTCCAGACAACTTTTGACTGTTGTGGGTATTTATCATAGAAAATTGCTTCATATTGATCAGCGGTTTTCCACACGTTGGTCATCTCTCTTAAAACAAAAATTAGCCAGGGTTTTTGTTATTCATGTATTGGGAAATGATTAGAAACGGTTTGTCTGAAGTCATGCCGGAGAATGCTCTTTCTTTATGGATCAACCCATTAAAATGCCTGCACGAAAGCGACACCTCGATCGAACTGGCCGGCCCCGACAGATTTTTCTGCTCCTGGGTCACGGAAAACTACCTCCCCAGAATCAACAGCGTCCTTGAAAAACTCGGCATGCCCGACACCAGGATCACCATCACCGTCGATCCCGAGCAATCGGTGCCGATGCTTCCGCCGGGGATTTCCCATCAACAGATGCGCCTGCCGAATGTTCCGAAAAACAATACTGCGGTGCGCGTCCTGCACCCCCGCTTCACCTTTGACGAGTTCATGACCGGAGAGTCCAACCTGATGGCACGATCGGCCTGCGAGGCAATTGCCAATGATGATTCCTCCATTTCCCGCTGCCTGTTCATCGATTCCGACACCGGTCTCGGGAAAAGCCATCTCACCCATGCCGTGGCCCACAAGATCCTCGCCGAATCCCCGGGAACACGACTGCATTATCTTACCTCACAACAGCTGACCGCCGAGATGGTCCGCAGCATCCGATCTAACAGCATGGATGATTTCAAGGAAAAGTATCACAGCCAATGTGATGTGTTGCTGGTTGAAGATATTCATTCCCTCTCCGGGCGGAGTAAAACCCAGGAAGAACTTGCTGCGGTCCTTGATATCCTGCTGGAAAAAAACAAGCGGGTCATCTTTACCAGTAAAGTCCCGGCCCGCGACATCGCAGACATTGATCCGGGATTCCGCTCCCGCCTCTCTTCCGGACTGGTCACCTCAATCAATCCTCCTGACTTCAAGACCAGATGCCACATCATTAAACGCAAAGCCGGCAAATCCATCCCCGGTCTCAGCGAAGAACTGATCGGTTATCTGGCAGAAAACATTCGTGGCGATATCAGGCAGGTGGAGAGCGCCATCATCGGCCTGAAGGCCAAGACCAGCCTTCTCCGCTGCCCTGCTGATCTGGACATGGTCAAAGAGGTGCTCAGTAATATTATTACCAGCAGGGCCAACATCGTATCAGCCCTCATGATCCGGGATTTTATTGCCGAGCAGTTCAAAACCTCACACGAAGAGCTCTGCTCAAAGTCGAGGAAAAAAACCGTTGCTTTTCCACGCCAGGTGGCCATGTACCTTGCCCGCAAGCTTACCGATCAGCCACTTGGTGACATCGGCAAGGCATTCAACCGCGATCATTCAACCGTGGTCCACTCGGTTAAAGTGATCACCGAGTCCATCAACCGTTGCGGCAGTGTCCGCGGTCAGGTGGACCTCCTGACCAGAAAGCTCAAAAAGAAGTTCGATTGATTGTCCCTTTCAGAAGTACACCGGTTTCACCGGAGCCTGACCGGCCTCTCCAGCCTTGCCGGCAGCAATGTCAGAAGCTGCCCTGGCAGACGACTTGATCATGTCGTTCATGCCGATCCCGTCCCAGCCGAAACCACAGATATGGAGCCCCTCGAAAGATTCTTCCATGTCCCGGCGCCACGTCAGCAAGGCGGGATGGTCCATCTCAAGCTGCGGGATTTCGCTGGCCGGCCTTAAGACCCTCGAGAAAACCGGTTTTCCGGTGATGTTCATCAGGGCACCCAGATCCTCGCAAACCTTGTTCACCAACTCATCGTCTGAGAGGTCAAGTCTCTCCGGATGGCGTCGGCCGCCCACCAGAGCCTCGATCATAACTATTCCTTCAGGGCAGCGTCCCGGGAACATGTGGGAGGTGAACATGGCCCCCATGGCGAATCTTTTCTCCTTTTCCGGAGCAAGATATCCAAACCCTCGGGGAATCTGCCCCATATCAGAAAAACCCAGAACCACATTGACTATCCTGGCCCCCGGGATACTGGAAACCGGCGGAGGACTGAGATGTGACAGGAGTTGCAGGGAACTGTTGACCGGCAGAGCAACCACCAGGGTCCTGCATTGAAGGGCGCCCCCTTCAAACTTAAGCTCCCAGAAATCATTTTTTTTAATTTTTGTGATACAGGTGTTCCTTCTGATCTCCTGCCTTTCCGCCAGCACTTCGATCAATCTTTCCATGCCCTGGGGAAAATTTATCATGGCAGGCAACTTGCGGACATCCCCCCCCATTTTCTTTTTGTTCTTCAAGCCGCGCAACACCGAACCGTTCTCTTTTTCAAGCTGCCGGACACCGGGCATAACCGCATCGATACTGAGCCGATCAGGGTCGCCGGCAAAAGTTCCGGTAACCGCAACATCAACCATGGGCAGGACACCACTGCCAAAACGATATCTGGCCCAGTCACTGATGGTCTGCGGGGCGTCCTTCGGTTTTTTCCAGAGATCCGCCAAAAGCCTGAGTTTTCCGGCAGCGGAAAGGAGCGGAGTTGTCAGAAGCATTTTCGGGCTTTGGGGCAAAGGCTCAAGCCCCCCCTTGAAACAGATAAACCGGCGGAAATCTCCAAGCGGAGCGGTCATCATCTCCTGATCAAGACCGGTATCGGCCAGAATCTTGAGGCTCTCCGGGGTGTTGTTCAAAAAACCGTGCGGCCCCCATTCGGCATGATAGCCGTCCTGACTGAAAGATTGGATAGCCCCGCCGGGACGGCCTTCCTTTTCAATCAGCAGCACATCCCGCCCAGGACATTTTTCCCCGATAAAATGCCCTGCCGAAAGACCGGAAAGACCGGACCCCAAAACAACAATATCTCTCTTTTCCACCTTGTCCTCCAGAAGAAATAAGTTATCCTGTCAGATCTGCAACAGGTATACTGGACATTTCACAATCGGTGATTTCTACAAAATATATGGACAATCAGCCAATAATATAATATCAGCATCTCATAAAAATACAGCCAGAGGAAAGGCTTTCACCATGGCAGCTACCGGCACCAACAGTCCGCTCCACCCGAAAATCCTGATCATTTACTATTCGTTCAGCGGCCAGACCATTGGCCTTTTAAACAGCCTTGCATCCGGCCTCAAGGCAAATGGAGCCGAGGTCGTCATGGAAAGAATTCATCCTCTCGTGCCACCCCGCTTTCCGGTCGGCTCATTTATCGGCACCCTGAAAATGATGCTGACCACCTTTTTCCGGATGCGCCTCCGGATCAGGGAACCCGAAATCACCGATTGCACTTCATTCGACCTGATTGTTCTTGCCGGGCCAACCTGGTCGTATAACCCCAGTGGCCCGATTCTCGATCTCCTCGATCGCTTCGGCCCGCTTCTTTTTACCGGAAAACAGGTTCTGCCGCTGATCTCATGCCGGGGATACTGGCGGATGCACTGGCTCGGACTGAAAAGCCTGCTCTTGAGCTGCGGCGCCGTTATCCCGAACCGGATGGTCTTTTCCCATCCTGCAGAAGAGCCATGGCGAACCGTCGGGGTGTTTTTAAAAATTGCCGGCAAAGCCCCGGAAAGATCAAAATATTTCAGCCGTTATTACAGCCGCTACGGTCATTCAAAAGAGCAGCTTGCTGAAGCCGAAAAATTCGGAGCAGCAATTGCCGCAGCTCTCAGCAACGGCAAATCGCTGTCCGACCTCGATTTTCAAACCGGGACCGCACTTCCCTAGCCCCTTAGAACTCAACCCCTTTTCTCGCTGCTACTCCTGTGCTGTATGGATGTTTGATTTCCCGCATTTCAGTGACCAGATCGGCCGCCTCAATAATGGCCCGCCCCGCGCCACGACCGGTCAGCAAAACATCGACCCCAGCAGGCCGCTCCTGTAAAACTCTGAGGAGCTCATCTTCCGGAATCACCCCGTAATTGAGCAGATAAGTGATCTCATCCAGAATCACCAATCGGTACTTTCCGGAACAAATTTTCTCCCGGGCAAGCTGCCAGCCCTTTCTCCCCGCCTCCGCCACAACATCCTGATCATCAGCTTCCCAGGTAAATCCTGTGCCGCACACATGAACCTCAATGTTTTTGCTCAAAACCTCCATGGCCTTCACCTCGCCGGTCTGCCATTTCCCCTTGATAAACTGGATAATGCAGACCCGGCCGCCATGCCCGGATACCCGGAGAGCCTGTCCGAAAGCTGAAGTTGTCTTGCCTTTGCCGTTGCCGGTATTGACGATAATCATCCCCTTTTCCATTCTTTCCCGCCCTGATCATGATTCACTGCCGGAATCCTCAAATTTTTTCACCTGCTGCCGATAATACTCGCGATTCTCGGGATCTTCTTCCATGGCCCTTCGCCCCGTCTTGATCGCGTCCTCTCTTAATCCGTTCTGCCAGTAAGCTTCAGCAAGCGTATCAAGAATGTAGCCACGGACGTGGAGCTTGACCGCCTGCAACGCAAGGTCCAGGGCGCGAGCCCGGTTTTTATCCCTTTCATGGTCAACGGTCAGCAGAAGCCAGGCCAGATTATTGAGGACTTCCGGATTTTCAGGTTCCAGAGCAAGGCTCTTTTCATAGGCAGCGATGGCGTCCGTGTAGAGTCCCCTGCCGAGTCGCAGATCACCCAGGAACTGATGCCAGGTGGGGTTATCCGGCTCCAACTCCAGTTTTTTCATGAGAACCGACTCGGCAAATTTCCTCCCGGGCTGATCCTCAATCAGTTTGTCGGTAATCTGCAGAGCAAAGAAAACCGTCATGGCAAGCACGACCAGATAGGCCGCAATGCTGCCGTAGACCTTGAGATCATGACCCCCGGGGTTCCGTGCCCCGCGCCCGCATTCCAGCAGATAATCAATTCGCTGGCCAATCCCGAAATGATGCCAGCTCGGCAGATCTCTGACCTTGCCGCTCAACCAGGCAATCTTTTCAAAAACCCTGACCAGAGGACCGGCCCCGCCCATGACCCTGAACGCATGGAGATCCGCCTGCCGCTCAAAATTTCGCATGAAATAACCGAACACATACCGGAAATAGAGCAGGGTCAACAGGATCAGGGGCACCCCGGTCAGAGTCGCCAGCAGCGCCCCGGGTTCCCCCTGATAATCAAAGAGCAGTTCATAGAAAAATTCGCTGCCGAAAAGGAGATAGAGAATCGGCTTCACACTGAGTTGAGAAATGATCCCGAATCCCAGAAAGAGCAGGAGATAGAGGAGAAGGTGCCTCTTTTTGACATGGCCGATCTCGTGGGCAACCACGCTTTCAAGCTCTTCCGCGGTCAACGCTTCCTGCAGGGCCGGAGTGATCATCAGATAACGAAAATTTGCAACAATCCCCATGACCCCTGCGGTTAACAGCTTTCCTTCAAAAAGAGGCCAGTAACAGATCTCTTTAAATGAAACGCCCTGTTCCAGGCAGAAATTCTCAATATGGCTTCTTACCGGTCCGGGCGGCAGCGGCACGCACCCCCAGAGCTTTATCAGCAGGACCGGCAGCCAGATCACCGCCGCCACCAGAAATACAACAAAGAGAACCGGATCTCCCCACGGCGACAGCATGAAAACCCGGAAAGATGGCCAGGGGATCAGTAGCAGCAGGTCATGAAGCAGCGACAGAATAAGCCACGGCAATACCAGGGAGATACAGAGTTTGAGTTTTGCCGTTATGAACACAACCGGCCGGTGTTTGACCCCGAAAACAGATTCATAACTTTTTCTGAGCAGGAACCAGAGAACCGTCAGATAGAAAAGAAACAGGAATAATCCGCTGATACCAGCAAGTGAAGAGATTTTGTCAGAAAATGTCAGAGATGCGAGGTAATACTTCAGATCCAGGACGTAAACATCGACAAGGAACAGCGCAAGAGCCAGAACGGAGAGCCTTGTCTCCGCAGCCATATAATCTTTTACAAGATGGATCGGTTTTTTGGAGAGATAGATCCGGACCGACAGAAAAAAAACGGCCAGTTTCAGAACAAACAAACCGGCAGCTGACACCCCGGGAAATCTGGGTATTTCCGGAACACCGCCAGTTGAAAGGACAAGAATAACGACCAGCAGATATATGAGGTTGCTGTATATCAATTGTTTCAGGGAGCAAACTGAGCATTATGTCGCTGACATTCCTGCACCAGATCCTCAAGTTGCTCGGGAGAGAATATCCGGTGGGCGATAAAAAATTCCCCGAATTTCCTCTGCAGCCTCTTCTGCTGCAGGATCAACCCTTTCAGTTGCTTCTGGTTTAACAGGCGCATACTGATCGCTGACTGTCCGAAACTTTCCATCCCCTTCCGATTCCTGATCACCTTCTCCACATCAACCTCGGACAGCAGGCCGACACGTTTGCCAAGCTCCCCGATCCGCGGGCGGTTGTTTCTCTGCCAGGCCAGAGCCTTTACAATTGTGCGCCAGTTAATCAATCCGGAATAATAGAGGAAATGGCCGAAAAGAAGTCTTCTCCTGGGTAACGGTCCTTTGTAAAGCGAGGACGTGACAGGGCGACTCGGTCGACCCTCTGCCGGATTTCCGCTTCTCCTCCTATTTTCTGCAAAACCGCCGACTGGTTGCGGCCCTTCTTTACGCCTGTGCCGGGAAGAGTTTTGTTCCGCCTGCCCAGACGGGCTCCCATAAGACCGGGCCCCTGAGTTTTCTGCCTTTACCCGTATGGGTGCAATCAACCGATAGCCCTTATCCCTGGCCGCCAGAAAATTTGAAAGATTTTCATAGGCCTCCTGGACCGACCTGAACTCATCGGCCCTTTTGCGCTGGACCAGCTCACCCTCTCTTGCCGCACCATCCGGATGCGTCTCCCTGACTTTTTTGCGGTATGCGCTCTTGACTCCGGACCACTGGATGTATTCGAGGAACTCCCTGGAAACATCAAGCTGGCCACCAAAAAGCACCTGGCAGGACCTGAACAGCTCCAGTTCGTTTATCTGTTGCATCTGCACCAATCTCCGGAAATATTCGTTAAAAATAAATGAAATATCAATATATTGTGCCAACAATCACACTCTTACGCAATATGATGTGTATTTTTGAATAATAATTCAATGATTTTTTATGTAACCATTTAATTTTATAAAAAAAAAGTACTATACTAGTCAAAAATTTTCTATGTCCTTCATGGAGATACTATGACCAGTACATTTCAGAACATGGACCGGCTGCCGGCTTTCACCGAACTTTCCCGCCTTGCCGAAAATCCTTACCGCCTGAAAAAGGATTCCACCTTCAGCCGAAAAAGGCTTGCGTCGTTTTCCTGCCGGAACTCGTCACTTGAACTGATTTACACCTGCCAGCAGATAGATGACACAACGCTTGACTCCCTGCAGCAGCTGGCGGATCAGGCCGGCGCCGTATCCCAGTTCATGGCGATGAAAAGGGGGGAAACCATGAACAGGATAGAAGGCTTTGCCTCTGAAAACAGGATGGTCCAGCACACCGCCACCCGAGATCTGTTTACAGACCCACCCTTCAATCAGAAAACCACCGGCCAGGCAACGACTGAGCTTGAAAAACTCAAACACTTTCTTGCTGACCTCGACTCAGGGAAGATCGTGAACAGTCGGGGCGAATCTTTTCACACCATGATCAATATCGGAATCGGCGGTTCAGATCTTGGCCCCAGAGCGATCTATCTCGCCCTGCAGCCATTCCGCAAGAACGGTCGCACCGTAAAATTCATTTCCAACGTCGACCCGGATGATGCGGCATCAGTGCTGTCGGGAATCGATCTTACCCGGACCCTGGTCTGCGTTGTCTCCAAAAGCGGCACCACTCTTGAGACCCTCACTAATGAAAGCCTCACCAGTAAAGCCTTTGCCGCTGAAGGGCTCAAGCCGGAGGAGCATTTCATTGCCGTTACCGGGATGGGGAGTCCGATGGACAATCCTGAAAAGTATCTGCGCTCTTTCTATATGTTTGACTATATCGGCGGCCGTTACAGTGCAACTTCAATGGTCGGCGGGGTCATGCTCGGCTTCGCTCTCGGCTACGATCACTTTCTCGCCTTCCTGAAAGGGGCAAACAACATAGATCGCTGCGCAGAAGAAACAAGTATCCGCCGGAATATCCCGCTCCTTCTGGCCCTTCTCGGGATCTGGAACCGCAATTTCCTGAAACACCAGACCCTTGCCATTCTTCCCTACAGCCAGGCTCTGGTTCGTTTTGTGGCCCATCTTCAACAATGTGACATGGAAAGCAACGGCAAATCAATCAACCGCCAGGGAAAACCTCTGCCCTATGATTCAGGGCCGGTCATCTGGGGTGAACCCGGGACCAACGGCCAGCATGCCTTCTACCAGCTGATCCATCAAGGGACAACCGTTATTCCGGTCGAATTCATCGGTTTCCGGGAAAACCAGTACGGCAGGGATATCAACATCAGGGGCACTACTTCACAGGAAAAACTTGTCGCCAACCTCCTTGCCCAGATGATGGCCCTGGCGGTCGGCAAGGACGACACCAATCCGAATCGCATCTTCTCCGGCAACCGCCCGAGCTCGCTGTTGCTCGCAGACCGGCTCGACCCAGAAACCATGGGAGAACTGCTGGCCGTATATGAAAACAAAATCGCCTTCCAGGGGTTTATCTGGAATATAAACTCTTTTGATCAGGAAGGCGTGCAGCTCGGTAAATACCTGGCTGACCGCATCCTCGACAGAATATCCGGCAGAACAACGAGTGATCCAGTCATGAAAACCGGCAAAGATGGGGACGTTGACGGGAATGTTCTGTCCGCTGCCAGGATTGCAGTGCGAAAGCAGCAATAAATGCCCGGTTGACCATGATTCCTGCCGTGCATGAACGAAACCATGCCAACCTGCCAATAATGATTGAATATTTTTATCATATACACTACTGTGACGAAAATAACCAATGAGGACAGACCTTTATGAGTGAAAAAGAACTTCGTGGCAGCACAAGAAAGGATTCACTGAATCTTCTGGATTACGTCGTTCTCGATGAATCGGGAGAGGAGATGAATCGGGCCATGGCCCGTACTTTAAACGTGAGCACGAAAGGGATACTCCTCGAAACTCATGTCCCGTTTGATATCGGCCAGAATCTTGAGATTACTCTAGGACTTGAAAATGACCTTGTCGAGGTAAGAGGAAGAGTCGTCCGCTGCGAAAGCGGAACCCATGAAGGGTATCATTCCGGGGTGGAGTTTCTTGAAATAGGGCCTTCTGAAATGGTTACCCTGCAAAAATTCCTGACCGCCTTTAATGAAAAGCAGCAAGGTTCGGGCTGGCTATAAGGTCGAATCTCTCTCTATCCCGTAAAGCTTTTGAAATCTTTCCCAGAAATCGGGAAAAGATTTTGCCACCACTCCTTCATCAAGAATTCTCACCCCCGGCACAAAGAGACCCGCCACGGCAAAACTCATGGCAATCCGGTGATCATCATGGGTGTCGATCACTGCGCCGTTTAAAGTGGCGCGCGCTCCCGCCCCTTCAATCACCAGATAGTCCGGCCCTTCCTCGGTCCTGACCCCCAGTTTATTCAATTCGGTTGACATGACATGCAGGCGGTCACACTCCTTGATCCTCAGATGTCCGATGTTCCTGATGATCGTCCTCCCTTTCGCCCGGGCTGCAACCACTGCCAGGGTAGGGACGACATCTGGGCAATCAGCCATGTCAACATCAACCCCCTTTAATTCCGCCGGCCCTTCAACAAGGATCCCGGTATCACTGTACTCAACCAGGCACCCCATCTCGGCCAGAATTTTCACCAGGGCCGTGTCGCCCTGCATGGATTTCTTCGGCACATTGACAACCTCCACCCTGCCCTCAGTCACCGCAGCGGCAGCCCAGAAATAGGAAGCGCTGGAGGCATCACCCTCAATCTGGTAGTCCTGGCCAAGATATTTTCTTCTGGGAATCTCGAAGTATGAGAAATCCTTTTTGGCAATCACCTTGACCCCGAAAGACTTCATGACATTGAGGGTCATCTGGACATAGGGTTTGGAATACACCTCGCCGGCTACTTCAAGCTTGGCCCGATGAGCCGCATACGGAGCAACCAGCAGCAGTGATGAAAGATACTGACTGCTTCTGCCTTCGGGGAGCGTCGTCAGACCGCCCCGTATTCCATCAGCCCTTACTTCAAGAGGCGGGCAGCCTGTCTCTTTTATACTGCGGATTGCAACCCCCCAGCCACACAAAGCATCGATCAGTGGCTGGATCGGCCGCTGTTCCATCCGCTTGTCGCCGGTAATGCTGAACACTCCATGACCCAGGGAAACCAGCGAGGCAAGAAACCGGGTGGCGGTTCCATTATTGCCAAGATAAAGCTTCTTCGGCGGCTCCAGAATCTGGCCGTTGTTGCCGGAAACCTTCCAGGATCTCTTGTTCTTTTTTATCCTGACCCCCATCGCGCGCAACGCCTTTGCCGTATAACGGGTGTCGTCACTTGCCAGTGGTCCGCGCAGAATACTGTCTCCTTTGGCAAGGGCGGCTGCAATCAGCGCTCTCTGGGTGATGCTCTTGGACCCCGGCACTTCTATCCGGGCGTTAATATGTTTGTATGGTCTGATCTCTTTCATCGGTGACTCATTTTTTTGTAATTTTATCAGTCAAAACACGCCGCATGATCTCAAGAGGCGCTTCCCGCCCGGTCCAGATTTCAAACTGAGCCGCCCCCTGATAGAGGAGCATTTCCAGACCGTTAATCACCCGGCATCCTGCGGCAGTGGCCTCTTTCAAAAGTCTCGTTTCAATCGGGGAGTAGACAATGTCCATGACTACCGGAAAATTTTTCAGGGATCCGGCCACCATCGGCGTCTTTTCGGCACCCGGTGCCATACCAACGGAGGTGGCGTTGACCAGTGCGTCGGCCTCGACCGCCCCCGCCGCCTCAAGCGAGCACCACTCACAGCCCAGGTCGACAGCAAGCCTCTGGCCTCGCTCAGGGGTTCTGCTCGCGACCACGATCCCGGCTCCCGCCTCAAGAAGCCCGAAACCAATGGCCCGGGCAGACCCTCCAGCGCCAAGGATCAGAACCCGGCTGCCGGCAAGTGGCAGCGCCTCGCCCAGGGCCCGGTTCGCACCAAGCCAGTCGGTATTCAGCCCCCTGATTTTCTTTCCATCAACAACCAGGGTGTTGACCGCTCCTATCCTGGCCGCCACCGGATCAATCTCGTCGAGAAACGGAATGACCTGCTCCTTGTACGGCACTGTCACACTCAAACCCCGGATCCCGAGAACCCGAAACCCCTGCAGCGCTCCGGCAACATCCTCGACGGCAAAGGGAACATAGACATTATTCAGCCCACGCTCAGCAAAGGCCCGGTTGTGCATGGCCGGACTCAAGGTGTGGCTGACCGGGAACCCCATGATTCCGTATATTCCGGTGCTGCCGTCAATCCCGCCCATCTGCAAGAGCCTCCATGATCCTGCGCATTACAGAAACGGATAATTGCCCGGGAGCAGCGGGCTGCCCGTCATCGGCAGCGGCATAACTCATGAAACCGCCCATCTCCAGGGTGGCAATCCGGCTGATGACTCCTGCCTTTCCCATGCAGAAGGCACAGAGCGGGAAACCGGTTTCATGGGAAAGTTCCTGCAGCCCGAGAACCCGCAAAACATCCCTGAAATCCCGCGCCGTGGTAACTATTTTACCCACATCAGCACCGGTCCGGCACTGCTCCTGAAAAATCGATTCAAGGGCTTTCGCTGATGCCGTTGTCTTGAAATCATGCCAGGAGACAATGGACTTGACGCCCTTTTCCTTGGCGGCAGCAAGCAGCAATTGCCTCATCTCCACAGCCGTTTTCAATTCAATATCAACATACGCAGCACCATCTCTGATCGCTGCCATCAGTATATCCCGCCGTTCTACCTCGCTTCCCCTGAAGCAGCCGCCTTCCCATTCCGGGCGACAGGTGATCAGGACCGGAGTCTCAAGCCTGGACAGGAAAAAGGCGGGGTCTGGAACTTCCATGGCATCAAGGCGCAATTCGACAAGATCGGCTGCCTCGCCCGCACTGACAGCGGCGGCCAGCGCCCGGTCGGGATCACTGGCAAATATCGACACACAAATTTTTCCGCCAGTCACCATCGCCCTGATACATCCCCTTCAGTGAGAATTGAAATATTACCGATTGTTCATTGGAACAAGCAGGGTATTACATCGTGTACAGCTTGTCAATACGCGCGAAACCGCGAAAAATTATCACAAGTCTTCCTTTGCTATGGTAAAATCCCCCAACGCCAAATACTGACAGAATATGTTATGCCCAGACTTTTTGTTGCCATAGATCTTCCCGAACCACAGAGGGAACTCATTCGTTCCATCTGTGACGGATTGCCTGATGCGCGCTGGGTTCCGGCCGCGCAGATCCATCTTACCCTGCGCTTCATCGGCGAGGTTGACGGCGCCATTTTCCGTGAAATTCGCGATACCCTTGCCGGAATAAAGGGGACGCCATTTCAGATTAGGGTCACGGGCCTTGGCCACTTCCCGCCGCGGCGTGAGCCCAAGGTGCTGTGGCTCGGGATCAGCCCCGATGAACAGGTGAGGTTTCTACGGAAACGGATTGAGTCTTCACTTGTACGAATGGGCCTGAATTCAGAGAAGCGCAAGTTTTCACCACATATTACGATAGCCAGATTCAAGACCCCTCCCCGGGGTCTAAGACTGGCCGATTATCTCGCCAGTCACAGTCTTTTTGAAACCCCACCCTGTGAAATTAACACCTTCCACCTCTATTCAAGCCACCTGACCGGAAAAGGTGCTGATCACCGGATTGAAAGCTCCTACCCGCTTACCCTGTGAACAGAATAACGAATAAAACAATTCTGCCTGCTGGACTTCCACCGTTTATTTTTGCTACCATTAAAAGGCGCCTGTGCTTGAACCAGATACAGAGTCTCCTGTATTTTATTCAGAGTAACCCGCCAACATTTTCAGGGGATGAATAATGGCACCCATTCCGGATTGTGGATCACGAAAAACGCGTCCTTTCCAGCTCTTCATTGCGGTGACCCTTCTCCTCGTCCTGCAAGGCTGTTCGGAAAACAAACCGATCAGGATCGGCTTCGTGGCAGGTCTGTCAGGGCGTATCGCCGACCTCGGGATCAACGGTCGCAACGGTGTCCAGCTTGCCATTGAAGAGCAGAACCGTGCCGGGGGGATTAACGGCCGCCCGATCAGCCTGATCGTGGTTGATGACAAACAGGACAAGGACGAGGCGGTAAAAGCGGTCCAATCTCTGATCGACCAGAATGTCGTTGCGATTATCGGCCCGATGACAAGTTCCATGGCCATGGATACCCAAGCAATCATCAGCAGGCACAACATCCTGATGATGAGCCCGACCGTCACCACCAACGAACTGACCGGTCTTGAAGACAATTTCCTGCGCATCTGCGCGCCGACCAGAACTTATGCGGCTAAAGTTGCGCGGCACCTGCTTGAAACAATGACCGACAGATCAGTAGTCATTGTTTATGACCTGAAAAACAAGTCCTACACCGAAAGCTGGGTGAACGACTTCCGTCAGGTATTTGAAACCGGAGGAGGCAGTGTCCTGCATACGGAGACGTACATCTCCGGACCGGACGTGCATTTTCAGAAAGTAATCGAAAATGCGAGGTCCGATAAGGCGCGAGGGCTGGTGATCTGTGCAAGCTCTCTCGACGCGGCCATCCTCTGCCAGCAGGCTCGCAAACTCGGCTGGCAGATTCCGATCACCCTGTCTGCCTGGGCGGCCACTGAAAAATTGATCGAAATGGGCGGCAGGGCGGTGGAAGGAGTAACGGTTTCCCAATTTTTCGATCGCCAGAATACCAATCTTCATTACCTCAAGTTTCACCGGGATTTTACAGAGCGCTTCCAGAGTAATCCGGGATTTGCAGCCATCAACAGTTACGATGTTGCCAGAATCCTGATGCAGGGCCTTTCTGAGAAAAACAAGAGCGAATCTCTCAAGGATTATATCCTCCGGGTCTCAACCTTTAAAACCCTCCAGGGACAGGTTGCAATCGATGGTTTTGGTGACGGCAACCGCTCCTCATTCATGTCCACTGTAGAAAACGGTCAATTCATAAAACTGGAGCAATAGGTTGAAAAAAGCACGGAATCTGCAGAACTCGCTTTTTTTCTCCTTTGCCTCAGCGACGCTTATTCCTATCGCCCTGGTCGCCATGGTTATTATCAACCACCTGTTTGTGACCACCCTGAATGAAATATCCGCCAAAAACAGAATTCTGGCCATGGGGGTAAGCAGTCAGATCGAGGTTTTCCTGGCCAAACCCCTGACCATTCTCGCAAATATCGGCACCATGCTGAAGAACCCCGCAGTGTCGGACCATGTATCATCCCAGTTTATTCTCGACTCTCATGTCAAAAACTCTGATCTGTTCGATGCCATCTACCTCCTTGATCAGAACTTCTCCGTCAAAAGCATCGGACTCCACGACGGCAAAGAAGCCTACCGGGATGATTACACCGGCATTAATCTCGCCCACAAGCAATTTATCCAGAAAGCCTTTACCAGCAGAAAGCCGCAATGGTCCGAGACTTTCATGTCAATGATCAGCGGCAAAATGAACATCAGCGCCTGCATTCCTCTGGAAAACTCCATTCTTGTAGCAGACATCAATATCGTTCACCTGGCCGGGATCATTAACGGCTTGGCCCCGGGAGGGAATATAACCACTACGGTAATTGATAATCATGGGGCAATCATCATCCACCCGGATCCTGAAATTGTCGCCCGACAGGTCATGCTGAGCAACATTGATCTTGTTGCCCAGGCCCTTTCAGGGCGGGAGCGGGCCGACCGTTTCACACTCAACGATATCAAAAGTATCGGCGCAACCAGAATCATTCCCACCGCCGGCTGGGTGGTCCTTGTTTCGCAGCCATTGAAGGAGGCCTACCAGCCCGTATACCGGACACTTCTTCTTCTCGGCGCAGGAATCCTGGTCTCAGTCATCATGGCCTTCCTCTTTTCCATGTACAAGGCAAGACAGCTTTCCAGGCCTCTGGCCGAACTGACCCGGCACACCACGACCATCGCCGGAGGTGATTACAAATTTTTTCTTCCCAGCACTGAATACGAAGAGGTTCGGGAACTCAGTTTCAGTATCAGTCAAATGGCCAGTGCGATCAATTTCCGGGAGCAACTTCTGATCGAGAGCGAACAGAAATTTCGCGAAGTCATCACCGCGACCGACAACCTGATCACCCGTGTGGACCGCAATGGGAAATTCACCTTTGTAAACCCCGCTGCACAAAAGCTTTACGGCTTGTCCCTTGAAGACCTTCTCGGCAGGTCAGCCTTTGAATATATCCACCCTGACGATCGCAACCGCACCAGAATGGCCTTCGAAAAATGGAAACGGGAACGTCGTAAGAGTGTTGCCTATGAAAACCGGCAGATCGGGAAAGACGGCGAAATCCACCACCTGCTCTGGACCATCAATATTCATTATGACCAGAATGGCATGATGACCGAGGCAAGTTCCATCGGCAACGATATCTCTTCCCGTTTTGAGGCCGAGGAACAGAAAAGACAGTTTGAAGAGCACATCCTCCATGCCCAGAAGATGGAGGCCATCGGCACCCTGGCCGGTGGAATCGCCCATGACTTCAACAATATTCTGACTGCAATCATCGGCTACACGGAACTGACCCTGTTTACCAGCAAACCGTCGCCCGAAATATGCAGTAATCTGGATGAGATCCTGAAAGCCGCTCATCGGGCAAAAGAACTGGTCAAACAAATCCTCGCCTTCAGCAGAAAGGATGAATCCGTTAAAAAGCCGATCAACATGGTCCCGCTGGTCAGGGAGTCTTTAAAGATGCTGCGAGCCTCCATTCCAACTACGATCGAAATCAGGGAAGAGATCCATCAGGATTGCGGCCTGGTGCTGGCTGATCCGACGAAAATCCATCAGTTGATTATGAACCTGTGTACCAACGCCTACCAAGCGATGCGGGAAACAGGCGGCATTCTCACAGTCTCCCTCTCCAGGGTCGATGCCTCGGAGATTCGCAATGAACAGGGACACTCTCTGCGGACACAAGACCATCTCAAACTGACGGTCAGCGACACCGGCAGCGGCATAGACCCGACAATCAGGGACAAGATATTCGAACCGTTTTTCACGACCAAGCCACAAGGAGAAGGGACCGGAATGGGGCTGTCGGTGGTCCACGGGATCGTGCTCTCCCATGAAGGACATACCGAGGTTGAAAGTTCGCCCGGGTCCGGTGCCACCTTTACCATCTTGCTGCCGGTGCTTGCCGGAGAAGACTGCAGTCCTGAACAAACCGCAAGTCCTTCATATCATCCCGGGAGCGGACATGTGGTGGTGGTTGATGATGAGAAGGCGATTACCGACTTTGTACGAAGGTCTCTCACCAGCATGGGCTATACAGTCACGGCATTCAACAAACCGGAAGAGGCCCTGGCATTTCTGCGAGACGATAAGAATCCTGCGGATATCCTCCTCACCGACATGACCATGCCGAACCTGAACGGAGCTGAACTGGCGGGAAAAACAGCCGGGTGCAGACCCAACCTGCCGATCATCATGTTTACAGGATTCAGCGACCTGATAGACGAGGCAAAAGCGGGCGGTTACGGAATCGGAAAGTTCATCACCAAGCCCTTCGATATCCATCAGATCACCGAAGCAATCAAAGAGTTGCTGAATAAACCCTGATCTGGAATGATTTCAGAAAAAGGTGGAACCCTTACCTCTGTGTCTCCTGCAACATCAAGCAAAATTGGCCAAACACAGTTACCGGTAAAGGCGTCTTTGAATCATGACGACCGCCTGGGCGGCCATCCCTTCTCCGCGTCCGGCAAAACCCATTTTTTCGGTGGTTGTGGCCTTGATATTCACAACCCCTGGAACCACACGACATGCCCGACTGATATTTTCGCGCATCTCATCAAGGTAAGGAAAAATTTTTGGCTCCTGGGCAATCACTGTCAGATCACAGTTCACCATGACCTGATTTTGCGCGAGAAGAAGCGCCATAACCCGATGCAACAGATCGATACTTGAAATACCCTTGAACCCGGGATCCGAATCCGGGAAATGGCGGCCGATATCACCCAGCCCGGCCGCCCCGAGAAGAGCGTCCATGAGGGCGTGGACCAGCACGTCCGCATCCGAGTGACCCAGAAGTCCTTTTTCGTAGTCGATGACAACGCCACCTAAAACGAGCCTCCTGCCTTCGACCAGCCGGTGGGCATCAAAGCCTTGACCCACCCTCATTTCACCCACAACTTTTCCTCCATTCCTCCCGGCCATCAGACCCTCTGCCAGCAGCAGATCCTCCGGACAGGTTATTTTCAGATTTGCGGACGATCCCGGGACCACCGCAACCTCAATGCCTATCCGTTCAAGAAGTGCCGCCTCATCGGTTCCGGTAAAAGCCTCTCCTTCGGCAACTGAATAAGCACGCCTGAGAAGACCGACTTCCGCCACTTGAGGCGTCTGGGCATACCAGATCTTTTCCCGATCAACGGTGGCTGATATCCAGCCACCGGCAGCAACCTCTTTCAAGGTATCACCTGCCGGTACTGCAGCTATAGCCGCTCCGGAATCCCTTGCGGCGTCAATGCAGCGCTCAATTAATGCGACGTCAATCAGCGGTCGTGCACAATCATGAACCAGGATATACTCGGTTCCGTCGGGGAGAACATCCATGCCTGCCCTGACCGAATCCTGGCGGGTCTGCCCCCCCACGACGATTTTTGTAACCCCGGACAACCGATAGTCAGCGACCAGCTTGACGGTTTCATCAAGGTATTCGCCCGGAACAACGAGGATTATGGAACGAACCGAGGGGGAATTCTGTAAGGCGGTTACCGTGTGGACCATAACGGGCAGACCGGCGACCACCAGAAACTGTTTGGGAACAGACTGGCCCATGCGCCGACCGGTACCACCGGCAGGAATGATTGCGGTTACGTTGGCTGACATATTAACAAAAAGACCGGAGTGGACTATAAGCCGAATTCTGTACCCGTTGCCGGGCCATGATCATTTCTCTGGGATACCGGTCACCCGGCACCTCTAGCAACCTACCCGGGAACTTCGGGCGGGCAGCCCTGCAGCGTTCCCCTATTTGGTCTTGCTCCGGGTGGGGTTTACCATGCCTCGCATGTCACCATGAGAGCGGTGAGCTCTTACCTCACCATTTCACCCTTACCCCGGCATGCCGGGGCGGTATATTTTCTGTGGCACTTTCCGCCGGTCACCCGGCGTTCGTGTTACGAACCACCCTGCCCTGTGGAGTTCGGACTTTCCTCCCCGCTTAAAGCGGAGCGATCATGCACCCACTCCGGTCAAACCTGAAATCCGTCACATCACCAGCTGAAGTTTTAAAAAAAATACTGAAATAACCGGGTTCCCCGGCTACTCCTTTACGGTAGAAAATTCTTATTCGCCGGCCGCAACGAAATACAGGAGTCTGTTACAGGTCGGACAGGAGTGGAGCTGGTCCTCACGAAGAAGATCATTATACAGCTGGGGCGGTACATTCATGTAGCAGCCATGACAGACCCCGTTACTGGCCCCCACCATCGCCAGACCATCCCGCTTGGCCTTGATCAGTTCATACTTGTTGAGGATTTTCTGATCCTGAACCTTCTTGGCCTTGGCAATGCGGGTTTTCAATATTTTCTCCATCCGACTTGCCAGCTTGGCGGCAGCCGCCTCATGCTTGGCGGTTTCGTCAGCGAGCCTTGCTTCCATCTCGGCACACAAGGCGGTGCTCTCCTGGTTTTTCTTATCATAATGCTCGGCCTGTTCCAGGAGGCGAACCAGCTCATCTTCACGCTGCCGATTCGCATTCTTGGCATCTTCGATCTCTTTAAGAATACTCTGATACTCACGATTGGTCTGGACATTCATCAGCTTATTCTGCCGGTCCTTGATCATTGCCTGGGCATCTTCAACTTCCGCTTCAACTTCACGGCGCCTGGATTCTCCGATTTGAAGCTTATCTGCGAACCCGTCAATCGCCACCTTGAGTTTTTCGATTTCACTCTTCTGCTTATCAAGGACAGCGGTGCCGGTGCCAATCTCCTCATTGATTTTGCTGATCTCCAGATCAACATCCTGGAGTTCTTTCAGGTTCATGATTTCGTCTTTCAATTGTAGCTCCCTTAAAGTGAATTATATAATAAAAACAATTAATTGATTGATCACACGGTTCCCTGATCCCGAAATACGACCCGGAAAGGGCTGGTCTGAATTCCGGTTTCCTTCACGTTGATTTCAACCCCCTTTTCCTGCATCCTGCTTCTGACAAGCGAGGCAAGCGCAGGCACCACCATATTTTCAGTGCTGTAATGGCCCGCATCGATGACACAAAATCCGGCATCCTCGGCCCATCTCGCAGTACTGTGTTTCACTTCACCGGTGACATAAACCTGGGCGCCGGCTGCGCAAGCCTTTTCAGCCAGATCCGAACCACTGCCGCCACAAACGGCGACCCACTCCACCTGCAACGGTTTCGGCCCGGCAATTCGTAATACCGGCAAATCAAGCGCTTTCATAAGCCCGGAAGAAAACGCATCAAACGAACGCGCAGGAGAAAGCCTGCCGATCCGACCGAAACCAGCTCCCGGGTTCTCATCATTATCCACTTCCAGACCCCCGCAATCGGAAAGACCGATTGCCTTCGCCAGCGCATCGTTCACCCCGCCGGCGGTCTTGTCGAGATTCGTATGACATCCGACAACGGCAATCCCATCAGTCACCGCCTTTGCGAGAAGACGGCCGGGGTAGGTGTCGAGAACCAGAGCCTTCATGGGTTTGAATATCAGGGGATGGTGCGTCAGCAGAACGTTGCATCCCAGGTTTACCGCCTCGACGAGAACATCTTCCGTCGGGTCCAGGGCAACCAGAACACCCGAGACAATCTGATTCGGATCACCGACCATGAGACCGACATTATCCCATGGCTCGGCAAGGTCTGAAGCGGCAATTTCTTCAAGCAGGCACAGCAGATCTTTCAGAACAACAGCTTGTTTCGGCATAATTCCTTGTGGCAGATGTTACGGCCCGCCCGATCAAAAGACCGAATACCAGCCCGGACGCTGTAAATAGCCTACCCCACTCTCAGCGACAGACCCGGCAACAGAAGTCACCAGTCTGTTCTGCAGGGGACAATAAAAAAAGGCGCATCGCCTTGGCGTCTGCACCTTTTCTTTTCCGGCGGGGTCCAGCCCCTTTACCCCAGAGGGCCGGATTATTTTTTTCAATCTTATAAAAATTCTTTCTGTGGTCAACGTGCGAGGGCACTCTTTCATCATGCCTTATACCGGCGCCCGGAGACGCGGTGAAGCCGATTTCGGTCGGCCTGATTAATACCTGCTGTACAGCCTGTAACGGAACCTCAAAACACTTTAACTGGTGGGCCTACCTGGACTCGAACCAGGGACCGACCGGTTATGAGCCGGTGGCTCTAGCCAACTGAGCTATAGGCCCATTTCCCATAAAAGAAACCGATGATTATATCCGAGACCGCATGATTGTCAACTCAATTTTTCCCATCGCACAGGCCCGCCTTGAACCACCCGCCGCATGGACATTCAGAGCCTCCGCCACTCCTCTGAAAACATTGAAAACACAAAGCATTGAATCAACCATCGGCAAAATAACCACCAAGTTTTACTTGCCTCAATCGGGCTCCTTACTTATATTACCGGTTCGAAATCAGCACCAACTGAGGTAACGATACCAGCTGTCTAATCCCAAAGAACACGACAGATAGCTTTGCCCAAAACCATCAGCCCCCCCTAATTATATAAGGAGAAATGGTTCAATGAAATTAGGCATCAACGGACTCGGCAGGATCGGCAAACTCTCATTATGGCATCATGTCGGCCGCAAACACTTTTCATCTCTGGTTGTAAATCTTGGGAGGCCGGTCGGTACAGGACTCGCCGATATCGCCGCCTCCATCGAACGCGACAGCTCCTATGGCCGGCTTGAGAATTATCTTCACGGTTACCGGGCAACCCGCGTCATTGAGGAATTAAATGAAGAAGCGGGCACCATGGTCGTCAACGGCATACCGGTCACAATTCTCCGTGAAGCCAGAAACCCCAAGGACATCAAATGGAAAGAAAACGATGTCCGCCTGGTTGTTGACACCACCGGAGTATTCAACGACCCCACGGCGGATCCCGGCAGTGAAAGAGGCGCATTCCGCGGACATCTCCAGGCCGGCGCGGAAAAAGCTATCCTGTCGGCGCCATTCAAGATCAAGGCCAAAGGAATGGCGATGCCCGATGACGCAGTCACCACCGTCATGGGGATTAATGAGGAAGATTACATTCCAGGCAAACACTGCCTGATTTCTGCCGCCTCATGCACCACAACCTGCCTGTCATACATGATCAAACCCCTGCTCGATCAGTTGGGCGCCGAAAATTTCCTGAGCGCCTCCATGGTTACCGTTCATGCCGCAACCGGCAGCCAGCAGGTTCTTGATCGATTGCCCGGTGCAGGCGCAACCGATTTAAGGAAGAACCGCTCGATCCTCAACAATATTATTCTGACCACCACCGGCGCCGCCAAAGCCCTCGCCCTGGTGATTCCGGAAATGAAATCCATCGGTTTTATCGCTGAATCAGTCCGGATCCCGACCTCAACCGGGTCGCTGATCGTTCTGGTCTTAAACATTCAGGACGAGCCTGACAATCCAATCAAAAGAGACCGGATAAACAACATCTACCGGGATTTTGCCGCCACCTCGCCTTATCTCGATTATTCCTCCGAGCAAAATGTTTCGGCAGACATTATCGGCATGCCTTTCGCCGCAACCATCATTGAAGGGACGGAAACCCACACCCGGACCGCCAACATCCGGGTCAACCTTGATAAACTGGGGATGGGTTGCGAGGCCAAAGGGATTCTTGAGGTGCCGGTCACCCAGGCGGTCATCTATGGATGGTATGATAACGAACTTGGCAGCTACACCAACATGCTCGGAGACCGAACCGTCTCCATTGCCGAGCAGATGGTATAACGGCCCATATTTTGTAATGACAGGCCTCTGGAAGAAATATTATACTGATCTGACCGATGGTGCACGAACCTCTCCGCATCCTGTAAAAAGAACAGACTGCAACTTGTCCTGAAAAAAATAACAGTTGGAGTGCTCAATTGAAGAACATCAGAGACCTTGATGTCCGAAACAAGAAACTTCTCATCCGGGTCGACTTTAACGTCCCCCTTGATGAGCAGGGCAACATCACGGACGACATCCGGATCCGCGGGGTCCTGCCGACCATCAATTACGCCCTTGATGAAGACGCGAAGATCATCATCATGTCCCACATGGGGCGTCCCAAGGGAGAACGGGTTGATCAATTCTCCATGGCCCCGGCGGCCAAACGGTTGTCGCGACTGGTAGGCAAGGAAGTCAAGCTTGCGCCGGACTGTATCGGTGACGAAGTCGTCCGCATGATCGAAGCAATGAAACCGGGGCAGATCATCATGCTCGAAAACTTGCGCTTCCATGCTGAAGAGCAGCAGAATGATGAAGCCTTCTCAAAAAAACTGGCAGCCCTTGCCGATATCTATATCAATGATGCCTTTGCCGTGGCCCATCGGGCCCACGCATCGGTGGTCGGCGTTCCGAAATTCGTTTCCGCTTGCGGAGCTGGCTTTCTGCTCCAGAAAGAAATGGATTATTTCCACCGCTCGGTGAGCAACCCGATGCGACCTCTGGTGGCAATAGTCGGCGGGGCGAAGGTTTCCAGCAAGCTTGGCGCCCTGACCAACATGATGGACCGGGTCGATAAAATGATCATCGGCGGGGCCATGGCCAATACCTTTCTGAAAAGCCTGGGCTTCAATGTGGGTCGCTCCAAGGTTGAAGACGATCTTCTCGACACCGCCAAAGACCTCGTCAAGAAAGCGGCCAAAAAGGGGGTCAAGCTTTACCTGCCGGTAGATTGCATTACCGCCGACAAGTTTGACCCGCGTGCCGAAACCAAACAGACCACCTCCCAGGAAGTGCCGAGTGAATGGATGATCCTGGACATCGGTCCGGCCACCACCACCCTTTTTGCGGAAGCGCTGGAAGACGCTAAAACCATTATCTGGAACGGTCCCATGGGTGCCTTTGAAATGGATGCTTTTTCCCGCGGCACCATGGCCATGGTTCAACGGGTCGCCTCTTCCCATGCCCTGACCATCGTCGGGGGGGGAGACACCGACGTTGCTGTGCACAAAGCCGGAGAGTCGAACAATATCTCCTATATTTCAACCGGCGGCGGCGCTTTCCTGATGCTGATGGAGGGCAAAAGGCTCCCCGGCGTAGTCGCCCTGGAAGAGAATCGATAATTGCCATACAATCCTGACCCTGTTTGCACAGACAGAACATGACAGGATCTGACTTTTTTACCTGGACAACAATAATCCCCGGGAGAGGATCATGACCAGAACACCCCTGATAGCCGGTAACTGGAAAATGAACACCACCATCGCCGAAGCGGAGCATCTTGCGCAGGAGGTTGTCCGCGCGGCCTCCGCAGTCCAGGACCGTGAGATCATGATCGCCCCGCCTTTCACCACCCTGGCCGCAGTTGCCGACATCGTCTACGACTCCAACGTGCTCCTTGCCGCCCAGAATGTCTGCTGGGCGGACCACGGGGCCTTTACCGGCGAGATATCCCCGCCGATGCTGCAGGATGTCGGCTGCAGCATGGCAATTGTTGGTCACTCCGAACGCAGGCACATTTTCGGTGAATCCAACAGCCTGGTCAACAGAAGGATCTCCGGGGCCATGGAGCATAACCTGACCCCGGTATTCTGCATCGGCGAACAACTCCCGGAAAGGGAAGCCGGCCTGACCATGAAGGTTCTGGAGACACAGATGCGTGAAGGTCTTGCTGACATCAGCTTCACCGATCCTTCAGCGTTGATTATTGCCTACGAACCGGTCTGGGCCATCGGCACCGGCAAAACAGCCTCTACCGAACAGGTCCAGGAAGTACATTCTTTCCTGCGGAATCTGCTCGCTTCCATGTTCGAGAAAAATATTGCTAGCCAAACCAGAATATTGTATGGTGGCTCGGTTAATCCTGAGAATGTGGACAGCTTGATGGCTCAGGAGGATGTTGACGGCGCCCTGGTCGGGGGGGCAGCATTGAAAGCCGAGTCCTTCGCCCGTATCATCAATTTTTGCTAAGTCTCGATCAGGCCTTCCGTTATGGAGGGCATTGTTTATTATAAGGTATAAAAAATCATGACGACCATAATCACTTTCATCCATGTGCTTGTCTGTCTGTTCCTGATTGTCATCGTGCTCCTGCAGCACGGTAAGGGAGCCGACATCGGAGCCACTTTCGGCGGAGGCGGCAACACCGTCTTCGGAACCGAAGGACCGGTGCCGCTTTTGAACAAGGTGACGACCATGGCGGCCATCATCTTCATGATGACTTCCATCGGTTTGGCCTATTTCTCGGCCCACCGGGGAAGTGGATCTGTGATGGAAAGCGTTTCCGCACCAATCAGCGCGCCGGCCCCGGTCGAGGCACCCCTCGAAAGCGGCCCGGTAAAAGTTCCGATGCCCAGCGAGGAAGCAGGACAGGCCGATCAGGCCCCGGCCACCTTCCCGGGTCAGGAAAAGTAGTTTTTACAGCACAAGTTAAGAAGTTTACAGTTTTGTTGCCGAAGTGGTGGAACTGGTAGACACACTGTCTTGAGGGGGCAGCGGGGAGACCCGTGCCGGTTCGATTCCGGCCTTCGGCACCAATTAATAGTCCAGGGATGACTTAAAAAGACCACGAAACCCGCAGCCAGAAATGGTTTGCGGGTTTTTTGTTGTCTAATAGCGTTCAATACAGCTCATTTTCTTCCACAAAAAACAGGGTCCAAAATAGAGTGCAAGCAACAAAGAACCATAATAAAACAGATTGGCACTTTGTTTGGCCAGGAAGGCCTTGTTTTCTCCGGCATCAAGAACCAGTCAAAACAACTGTCGGAAAGCACCCTGCTCTATGCCCTCTATCGTCTTGGACTATCATTCCAGGGCGACCGTTCACGGCTTCAGGGCCACCTTCAGCACCATTGCCAATGAGAGTGGGTTTAGCGGGGATGTAATCGAAAAGGCCCGGACCATGAAGAGAGAACCAAGGTGCGGGCGGCTTATCACCGCAGCGAGTACCTGGAACAACGTCGCGAGTTAATGCAATGGTGGGCCGACTATCTGGAAGCATTGAAAGCTGGGGCCAAGATCATCCCGATCAAATCAGCAGGTTGATAGTTTTTATCTTCAAGATATGTTGACTCGCCCATCAAAGGAAATAGTTAAGTAAACTGACCCCGGACATTTCAGTTCAGATGTTCACTTGACTGGTCTCTTAACAGGTGCTATACATGGTACTACAGACGATTTCTTTTAAGGGAGTGTGCCATGAATACCAAGTTTTCCGAGGATATAGTTCCGATCAGTGATCTCAAGGTTAATCCCGGCAAAATAGTCAGACAGGTCCAGGAGGCCCATCGCCCGGTGGTCCTGACCAACCGAGGCCGGGGAGTTGCCGTGGTCCAATCTTTGGTGGATTATGAAGCCGGAGTCGAAGAGCAGTCCTTCATGAAGGCTGTAGTCAAGGGGATGGCCGATCTGGAGGAAGGGCGGGAATTCAACCTGACCGAAGTCAAGAAACGATTGGCCATCATCTGATATGGGCCGGAAAACAGCGGTTACTTTTGCAGCCTCCGCCATTGGCGATCTTGAAGATATCCTTGGTTTTTACAAAGAGCAGGCAATTCCCCAAGTTGGACAACGCCTGGTGAGCAAAATTATTTCGGATATCGAACTCCTGGCTTCCCAGCCGGAGATAAGCCGTGTTGTCCCTGAATTCGAGTTGGATTTCCTGCGTGAGTTGATTCGGCCACCTTTCCGCATTGTCTACCGGTATGATTCGAAGCGAATTAGAATAGTGCGGATTTGGCGTAGTGAAAGATTACTTGTCTTGCCTGAAGAATAGATGCTTGCAACAAACCCTACGAACTAAAAAGGGAGATGTTGGTTCATGGACAACCGTTTCTTTAGGCAGCCCCTACTCAATTCTCCTTCTGAATACCCATCCAGGCATCGGGAGCTTGATGAAACTGGTTTCTGATTTTGGTAAGTGTATGTTTTTTCCAGTGGATGTTGAGTCAATATATTTGAGAAGTTGACCAAACATTGGGATGAAATAATTGAGTACGATGTCCCCGGAATTCTGGTTACCGCACATAACATGTTGAAATAATTAGTTTTTCAAATGAAAAAGTAAAAAGCGAACTTGACCAGTCGCCGACCCCTTTACAACAAAAGCCAAGAGCGGACGCGACCCCTTTTTTTGTTGTGATAGCCTTTATTCTACTTAACAATTTTTCTCTGGAGATATTCAAATCCCATTCATCCCGGCCTTGCGCAATACTCTTATGAATAAGCCAATTTCTCTCTGACAATAAATTTTCAAGTTCTCGCTGTAGTGACTCAGGATATAAACTTGCTTGTTCGGCAATCTTTATAGCTTTACCAAGAGTATAGGAACGGTGTTTCTCTAAAAGTTGGTCAGCTTCTGACCTTAACTGTGGTTTTGTCTTTTTTAATACAATTGAATGACTAAGGGCATCTTCCACATGCTGTACTGCACATACAGATTCGCCAACCAAGCAATATAGCGATATCTCTTGTTTTGAAGCTGGTTTAAGTCTCTGTTTTTCGCTCATTATAAAACCACAACAGTATTCTTGGCTTGTCCTCTATTTATGCCTTCAACGTTTCGGCGTATTATTTTTTAGTTGTTTAGTTCTAGGGTGTAGTTCATAGATTCCTTGTATCATGTGTTTTATTACGTCAATACATGTTTGGAGGTCATCTCGACTAGGGAAATAGGCCCTATGAGAAGCGGCATTCCCAGCCTCAAGAACCGTATCAATTAGTGCTCTTTGTTTCGGAGAGACTAAGCCCTCCTTCTCAAAAGCGGTCATCTTGTCTTTGAAAGTACCTTTATCGCCAACATGTTCGACGATAACAAGGTCGATCAACGTTCTTAATCCCATTGTGGGGAGAGCCACCAGCCCAGCCCGTAGAGCCTGATCTATTTCCTTGACTAGTTCCCTTTTCTGCTCATCTAATTTTTCATACCATTTAGGCTTATTGGTCGAATCATCTGGCGTAAAGAAGCCTTGTAGAGATTGATTCGCTTCCCCGTCAATACCTAGCGCTAATCCTTGATCCTTGGGCGGATTTATAATGTGCCATTCATAAAACTTGCTAATAATCTCCCCAAAATCTTGATATCTCAATATTTGCTCTGAAATACAGATGCTTGAACCATCGCTCAATGGAAATTCTTTAGATTCGCCAGCGAATCCAGAATGTGCCATAACCATGTAGATCAGAGCTTCACGACACAGATTCGGTTCTGTATCTGTCGATTCCAATATGTCTGCCAAAAACAATGGCTTATCAAGATTAGCTTTGTATTCTTTTTTGAAATAACAAAAGAAGTATTCGAAGCGCTCTAATAGGATGCGGGCATGATCATCTTCTAATAGAGGTAGCGCATAAACGTTGACCATATATCTCTTTCTTTGGTGATCACGTTCTAAAAATAGAGTTGGCTGCTCTAAATTATCAAGTTCTTCGAGCCAATCTGAATGTTCAGCTCTATAGCGATCAGAAAAAACCCAGGGAGGGATACCGCTAGATTTACGAAATATATCGGTCAGGATCTCAAGGGATTTGGGGCCTAAATGCTGCTTAACTTCGTTTACGTATTTTATATTCATACCTCAGGGTTATCCCTCGCTCGTGGCCATTTCTTCCTGAATGGCCTTGAGGGTGCTGCCTGATTTGTCTTTCCATTCAACCCGGCCATTGGCGCTTCGTCCCATGACAACTGCTGCTGCCGTGGATGGTGAACTGAAGCTGTAATCCTGGGTGAATTTGTACCACTTCCCCTCTTGCGCAAGGACTCCGGAGGTGATGAGTTTTTCTCGCAGATCAAACATGCCTCGGACATGGGTTTTCATGGAAGGAGCCGCTTCAACAACCGCTTCAGAGCCCTTGCAGACAACAAAACCGCCAGTAGATTCGTACCCTTCCGCCTTCAGGCCTTTGGTCTCGACATAAAGATGATTTCTGCGGGTGCTTTTGTCGGATTTGGGTTTCTCAAACGCTGAGATACCGAGGAGAGGCAGAATCTGGAGCATGTGATCCAAAAACACTTCCATGTCGGCTTGGTCGGCTTCGTTGAGCGATGGACGATTTGGTTTGTTCTGGTTGTCGAGAGCCATGCGCTTGGCGGCATTAGCCAGCTCGATCAATCTTGCCTCAAGGTACTGGACATGGGCCTTGTTTAGTGCCCCTGCCTGGCCGGTGGCGAAAAAGACCCCTCGATTCCAGAAATCCTTCTGGGAGAAATGGCTTTCCAGTCTGGGCCTTACCGGGTCACCTTCGCCGATATAGAGCAGTTCCCCCTCGCCATCCTCCCTGGGGCCAAGCAGTAGGTAAACTCCGGTTCGCCCGAATTCCTCACGCTTCTTTACCTCTGGAAGAAGCGGCCGGGGGAAGACCAAGGCTCGACCGTTCCAGTTGGAGCGCTCGATAACCCGCAATCCGTCCGGATCACCGTTGGCGACAAAGATCCTGATTGAAAATGGATGTGATTCATTCATGATAAATCCTAACGAGAAAAGACAATGACCTAAGCTTAGTAGTTAAACACCGAACATCCCAAGGTTTTTATAACCTCAACCCAAAGGGCTGATTGCAATACTATGTTTATTAACATTTTAATTCTACGTGGTTAAGCCACAGACTTCTCTGTAGAGACTGGTGAGATGCTCAATTGTCAGATCCAGGATCGGCTCATACATGAACGAATTGAGATGGATATTCGAGCTGACCGTAATACTAACCTTTTCCAACGTTCGCATCTCTTGCGCTACCGGGGCCAGGGCCGCGTATTCTTTCATAAGGCTGCCGAACTGATTCCGGGCCTGGCACCAGTAGTTCACATCGTTTTTCAAGGTCCGAAGTTGGTTGGTTACGAATACCTCGGCTTGCAGGCGTATAGCCATGGAAAGCAGCACTTTGTCTTCCAAATTCAAGCCGTCATGCGTGGTCTGGGCACATATTTCATTGGCCTTATCGAACAGAAGGGATTTCATCGATTGTGTGCCACTGGTGTCGTGACCTGTACCAAAAAGACGATTGTAAATCTCCAGATAATCACCACCACTTATTTGGTCTGTGTCGATCTTCCAATGGAGCAGGCTGGTGAGCTGCAGGTAGTCGGGATCATCTTCTCCCCTGGTATATTCGATCAGATTCCTTGTAAACGGGATGGTGGCGCAAAGGATACAGTCATTGTTGGCTACATTATCTTTCCATTTTCCGATGAAGTAATTTCTGATGCCATCCGTCTTTTTGATAGTGATGACTCCCTCGCCCTTATTGGCCATAAGACATCTGTCGTAGTCAACGACAAAACTATTAACAAGCGATCGAAAGAAGTCGAAATTATGGGTCAGGATGATCTGGTGGAAATTTTCGGTTTTACCCAAATCCTTAAGATACTGGACGATGGCATGCTTATTCTTGTAGTCAAAGGAGTCGGCGACATCATCAATGATGAAAAGGGTTTCCTGGTTGGCAAGTTTCCGGGCTTCCACTTCAAAAATGAAGTTAAGAAGATAGAGAGCCCTTCTTTCGCCCTGACTGAGGGTTTTGATTTCAGAACGTGACCATTCGACGGTGTCGGGGCCTTCTTTGAAGGTAAACTTGAGCCGGGCGTTCTCTTTACCGAGTGCTGCTTGGGTTTGATTAGCAACAGAAAGCGTGAAAGGCATATCAAGGAATCGATCATTGAAAAGCTCGACTGCTTTAGTCCACCTTGGCGCGGCTTGAGCTGAAGCCGCTTCAATTCTCCCGATCTCCTCCTTGCTGTCGCTGTACAACTCCAGGTACCCTGTTGCATCAGTGGTGTTCTGGATGTAGTAGGTCCAAAGGTCTTTGCGGAATTGGGCCTGCTTCTCGGGCTTAAGATTCTCAAGAAGAAATTCAACTTCAGTGGCGGCAAGTCTCTCAATAAGATCGGTGAGCGCCTGGTTCTGGGCGTTTTTGGCGAGGCTGGCACGCAGTTTTTTGAGAGTATCGTCGCCGTCAATTTTCGCATGGATTGCCCGCAGTTTCTGCTCCAGTTCCGTCTTGTCGATGGAACCGGAGTCCCCTCTCAGGTGGACGCGATGGCCCCCGGCAAAGAACCCCTGTTTGTCCAGGGTCGCAAATGAAGTTTCCGCCTTGGTGGGATTGAAAACCCCCTTCTGATATATCGTTCCGGCCTGATTAAAAAGTTCCTGGTAGCGCTCGTTGAACTCACTCGCCCTCGTGATGAATTCCTGGCTTTTCAATACTTCAATGGCCTTGGGATCGAAAATAATCGCATACTCGTAGGGGCTCAAATCATCATCAATGGCAATTTCTTTGATTCTGCCGATACAGGTTGGGAAATCCAGTTCCCTCCAGTCAGTGAGAAGGGTCTTTTCGATCTCACCTTTTTTGATTTTTGATGCTTTCTGCAGGGAGTTGATCAGTTTGTTTTTCAATTTGTCGAGTTCGACCAGCAGCTCATCGTACCTGGCCTTGCTTGCAGGATTGACCAAGATATTGGTGATGGCCGGGCTGTCGGAGCTGATATCGATTTCCGCCTTGAGGACATGGATCGCCTCTTGCGAAATGGCGGCGCCGTCCGCTTCAATCACGTGCCGTGAGGGGCGGTTGTAGCGTAATTCTTTAGGAATTTCACCTTTTGCCAGCGCCTCAAAGGTCTTAGCGAAGGAAGACTTCATCAAGCCATTTGGCGCGTAGATGGCGTAGGCCTTGGTCTTTGGTCTAGTGGGGTTGTTGCCACATGCAAAGTCGAAATCGTGGTCGAAAGATTGGATACCATAGCAGTTTTGGAGGCTGACCTTGAGTCGGTTCATAAAGTAACCCCAATGCTCTGAGGTTCGGCGCTCGTTTCCAGGCCTCTCTTTTCTTGCCTTGTGCCTATTTCGCGTTGCTCTGCCTGACCCAGCGATACTCGCGACAGATCCAGCTCCCCCTTAAACGCCTTCTGACTCAACGTGCCATAGAGATTTTTCAGATCGGTGAGGCTTTGCTGGTAGAGGGATTTGAGGCCGTCGACCTTTTCGACGATAGTGGCGAATTGGTTTTGAAGATCAAGTGGTGGAAGAATAATGCCTATCTTCTTGATCTGCCCCAACCCGAGGAACTTTTGCGCTCCTCCTGAGGATAAGTCAGAAATAATTTTATTTTTTATCTTCTCGTAGTTGAGGTAATGCTCCAAGAATCGCGGGTTTAATGATTCATTCACTGGCCTCAATAGTGCGACATTTTTCATGCTAAACTCGTAATCCACAACGTTCATTGCTGCGGTTCCAAGATTGACGCCGATGTTGGTATACAGAACATCGCCATACCTTGGATCGCATCTACTGTAGATAATACGATGATCTTCTTCCAAAACATAATCGCACCCATTGTAATCAATTGAAAATGGGCGAACATGTTTCCCTGTTATGAAAGGTACTCCGCTCGTTAACCTTTCTGGAGTGTCATGCGTTCCATCTGTAATTTTCAGACATTCTTTCGCTAATTGGTTTGTATCCCACCCCTTCTCATTCCGCACGGGGTCACCGAACATCTCCAGAAAGACGCTTTTGAGCAGGTCGTCGAGTTGTTGCAGGTGTTGTTTGCGCCGGGCGATCAGCCCTTCCACCTTGCCGAGCAGATGGGCAATGCGCTTTTGGTCGTCAAGGTTGGGTTTGCCATCCTCCTCTGGTATAGGTATTTCGACTTGTTTCAGAAATTTGAAATGCCGACTATAACCAGCCGCTTTTAAGCTGATGGATCGAAGGTAATAGAAAATATAAAGCGCATTAAACAGCTTAGGATTTACAGCTAATGCCTTTGCGCCATCTGCCCCTAACGCAATCGTTGATTCCTCGTATTTGAGTGCACGGGTATGATCCCCAAAAACAATAATCGGTGAATGAGTCTTATTGACCAAAGATTCGTCATCCGTATAACCGGCGATCTCTTTTTGGCCTTGGTCAATAATCTTAAAGCGTCCCTCGGCTTTGTAGTCCGTAGCCTTGATCTTCCTAAATTTCGACGTTACATCGGTTATGACTTCAGAAAACGGATACCACTTCATCCAACCATCCCCCGCGACTCCAGCAATTTGCACACAATCCCGCTCACCACCTGGGCCAAACAATTTCCGTGCCTTCCGTGTATTCCGTGGTTCATCATTCTTTCCGCCCCTTGCCAATCCTCTTCGCTGGTGGCGTAAATATCGAGCACCTTGCGCCAAAACACTTTTTCAGACGAGCGAATGTCCCGAATGCGGGCGAGAAGTTCATCGAAATAGCTGCCCCCGCCTGCCTTTTTGAGCCGCTCATCGTCCATGGTGAAACCCTTGACGAGATACTCCTTGAGTCGTTCGGTCGCCCAGATGCGAAAACGGGTGGCGATGGCGCTTTTTACCCGGTAGCCAACCGAGATGATCATATCGAGGTTATAGAAATCCAGCTCACGTCGGACATCCCTCTTGCCCTCCCGGCGAACCGACAAGAATTTCTTGTGAGTTGCCTCAGCCGCCAGTTCTTCCTCGCCATAGATGTTGAGAATGTGCTGACTGATGTTCTGTTGGGTGGTCTGAAAGAGTTCAGCCATCATCGGCTGGGTTAGCCAAACTGTTTCACCCTGTAAACGGACATTAAGTCGGACCCGACCATCGTCGGCTTGATAGACGAGCAATTTCCCATGGCTCCCATCTTTTCCGTGCTTTCCGTGTGTTCCGTGGTTCATCCAATCATCCCCCGCAACTCCAGCAACTCCCGGACAATGCCGCTCTCCACCCCATCCAAAACCTTTTCGTGCCTTCGGAGTCTCGTGAACTCGCTTACCTCGTGTTTTTCGTGGTTAAAAAATTCCTCCCCCAATTCCGCCACCAGCAACCGCTCCAAAATCACTCCCGGCGCCTCATACACTACCTCTTCAAAGACATCCTCTTTATAGCGGCTCAACGACAGATCATAGCCCTCGGCCTCAGTATCCTCACGAGACACAAAAAAACATTTCGCGGTCCGATCAGTATCCTTATCCGCATCCCGGCCATGAAACCGGGCAACAATATCCTGCAAGTCGCCATGCCCCTCCAGCTTGGTGCGCTTGTCGTCCAGAGAATAGCCATCGGAAGCCATCTCATAAAACCAGACATGCTCAGTAGCCGGTTTTGTAACCTTGTCCTTCGGCCCCCAGACCTTGGTGAAAAGCAGGATGGCGGTACTGACCCCGGCATAGGGTTTGAAGACTCCACTGGGCATGGTGACCACCGCCTTGAGGTCGCAACGCTCCACCAGGGTTTGGCGCAACTGCTTGAAGGCCTTGCCGGAGCCGAATAGCACCCCTTGCGGCACGATGACGCAACCGGTACCGCCTTTTTTCAACAACCGATAGATATTCTCGACAAAGAGCAGCTCGGTCTTGGTGGTGGATAGAGAGAGATTTTCGTTGATATCGCCCTTGTCGATGCTGCCGGTAAAGGGCGGGTTTGCCATGACGATGTCATATCCGCCCTCTTCGTTAAAGGACTTGCTCAGAGTGTCCTTATAATCTATAAGCGGCTCGTCGATGCCGTGCATCATCAGGTTCATCAGACCAAGGCGAACCATGGTGCTGTCGATGTCGTAGCCGCACAGAGTGCTTTGGAGAATTGTCCGAGCATCTTCGGTGAGCCCGGCTGCCACCGAGGTGCGGGTAAAACCATCTTCATCGGGCTGCAGATCCTTACTGCCGGCTTTGAGGGCCAGCTGAGTGACGATGTATTGGTAGGCTCCCAGAAGGAAGCCGCCGGTGCCGCAAGCCGGGTCGGCAATTTTATGGCCAAGCTGCGGCTGCACCAACTCGGCCATCAATTTGATGATATGACGCGGGGTGCGGAACTGGCCGTTTTTGCCGGCGCTCGCGATCTCCGAGAGCAGCATTTCATAGACATCGCCCTGGATATCCTGAAAGGCCTGATTTTTTTCGTCGGCATCCTTCTCCATCACCTCGAAGATCTCATCGATGGTCTTGACCGCTTCCACCAAGAGGGCCGGTTTGGGGATGATGAAGACCGCATTCTTCATGTGGAGGGTGAAGTTGGACTGGGCGCCGTTCATGTCCTTCAAAAAGGGAAAGACCTTGTTCTGGACATGCTGGAGCATCTCTTCCGCCTGCATGCGTTTGAATTCGCTCCAGCGCAGGGTGCGCCTTTCAATGGCAAAGGGCTTTTGGTCATCTGCGGATTTGTCCCGATGCTCCGGCGGAATCCAGGTGCCGCTGAACTTTGAGGTGTACTTTTCGCCAGTGAATTCGGCGGCTGACTGTTTTTCCAGATCCAAATTATCCAGCCGCTTCATGAACAGCAGGTAGGTAATCTGTTCGATGGCGGTAAGCGGGTTGGAGATGCCACCGGACCAGAACTTGTTCCAGAGCTGGTCGATCTTGCTTTTCAGTTCGGGGTTGTTTTGCAGCATGTTTAGATTCCTTTTTTAACCACGAAACACACGAACCACACAAAAATTAACAACAATTATTCTTTCGTGATTTTCGTGTATTTCGTGGTTCATAAAATAATTCTCTCAATTTTGGCTTTAGGATAGTGAGCGAAATTGACCAGCAAGCCGAGCTTCATGCCGGTTGCCTTGAGATAGTTGATTACCTGAGCCTTGTGCTCAGGGGCAATCTCCTTGACCGTCTTCAGTTCGAGGATGATCTTCTCGTAACAGATAAAGTCTGGCTTGTATGCTTGTTTGAGGCGTTCGCCTTTGTAGCTCAGTGTCAAATCCGGCTGGGCCACAAAAGCAATCCCGCAGTTGGCAAACTCCCTCTCCAGGCACTCCTGGTAAACGGCTTCCAAGAACCCGCATCCCATCTCCCGGTAGACCTCAAAGATCGCCCCTTGAATGGCATAGCACTCATCCTTATAAAGAATTCTTTCGTGCCTTTCGTGTATTTCGTGGTTCAAATTATTCATTTTCTTCCAACTGCTTGACGTTTCTGTCGGCAAGCAGGAGTTTCATCTGGTGAATGGCGGTCCGGTTCAGGATTTTGAGCCGCTCGGCCTGCGGCATCCCCTGTTGAATAAAATGGGCGTTCAGGGTTTCGAGGTTGGCCAGGCAGACAAGCTGGGAGACATTGGCTTCATCGCGAATATTGCCTTTGTGGTCCGGATTTTCGTTCCGCCAATGTTTTGCGGTTTTGCCGAACAGGGCCATGTTCAGCAGATCCGCCTCGCTGGCGTAGACCAGGTTGATCTGCTGCGGTGTAAGTTCAGGCGGGATCAGGTTTGCCTTGATGGCGTCGGTGTGGATGCGGTAATTGATCTTGGTCAGATTGCGGCGGATGTCCCAGCCGAGTTGCTGGAGTTCCTGCTCTTTGAGGCGCTGGAACTCCTTGATCAGATAGAGTTTGAACTCCACCGACACCCAGGAGGCGAACTCGAAGGCGATATCTTTATGGGCATAGGTACCGCCGTAGCGACCTGATTTGGAGACAATGCCAATGGCTCCGGTGAGTTTGGCCCACTTCGTCGGTGTCATAACAAAGGCGTTGCTGCCGGACTCATTTTTAACCGCCTCGAATTCGACACGGTTAAAATCAGGGTTATTCAGTTGCTCCCATATTCCCAAAAATTCTACAGTAAAGCGGGTTCGCATCCAGTTTTGGATGACAAACCGGGGATCATCGGCATTTCGGTACTTGGCGATGTCCGTCAATGAGATGTAATCATCCTTCCGGATCTGCTGAACGCGCACAGTCTCAGTGAGGACAATAATTTCCTTGCTGTCAGTCATGATTGGGCCGTCCCGGTTATTGTGGCACTTCCGCCATAATTAAAATCTGCGAATTCATTTTGGTGTTCGTTGTTAAAGGAGCCGTATTCGACCCCTTCTGCATTTTTTCTTAAC
This sequence comes from Pseudomonadota bacterium, assembly GCA_018823285.1. Classification (NCBI taxonomy): domain Bacteria; kingdom Pseudomonadati; phylum Pseudomonadota; species Pseudomonadota bacterium. The sequence continues at coordinate 86,617 of JAHJIQ010000007.1, read as the reverse complement.
CACGAAAGGCACGAGGTAAGCGAGTTCACGAGACTCCGAAAACACGAAAGTAAAAGCTGTTTCCGTTTTTGTGTGGTTCGTGTGTTTCGTGGTTCATAAAATTTCAAGCCGCCAGTCGCTCGGTGAGCTGTAATATTTCGTTGATCTCCGCCGAGTTGAACACGCCACGGATGCCCTGGGGATGAATGACCGTAAAGGGGGCGTTGATCAGGTCCTTCTTTTCTATTTTTTCGCGGTCGATAATGAAGTTTTTCAGCAGGTTCAGGAACTCCAGCTGGCGGCTGGTAAGGCTGGTGTGCTGGTGGATGAACTGCTCAAAGGCTTCGCTGACCGTCTCGGGGAAGCTTTTGAGAATCTCAATCCCGAGTATGTGGCGGATGAACTGGATGAAGCGGGCCTTGCGATTTTTGTAGGCCTGGCGCAGGAGATTCTCGGTGATGTGGGGATGCTCCGAGTGGAGAAGATCGGCAAGCTCTTCGGCCTCGGTCGGGCTGATCTCCTGGCCGTTTTTGATTTTAGCCAGAATCGGGTTGTGTTCGGTCATCTCAGCAATCAGGGCCTCGACCATTTCCCGATAGCGGCTGATGCTCACGGCTTCGTGCTGGGGGCCGAACTCCACCATCTCCTTGCGGTACAGGTTGTCGGTCAGGTCCAGGTGAATCTGTCCGGGGCCGGTGATCTGCTCGCGGAATTTCATCAAGGGACCGAGTTTGGTGGTCAGTTCGTCCAGCGCGTCCTCATCGATCTTGGCCCAGTAGTGGTTGGTCTGGGCGGCGCGGATCAGGGTTTCCTCGGTTTTGACAAAGTTGACCGAAAGCGGCAGTTCGCTGATCTGCTCGACAATGCCGTCTTTTAGGGTATCGGCCTTCTCCTTCTCTTCGTTCAACCGGGCCAGCGAGTACTCAAGCAAATCTTTCTCGAAGCGCATGGCCTTGAAATCGGCCTCGGAAACGGTGCGGAACAGGGGCTTGATCTCGTTGCGTAAGAATTCCAGTTTCTGGTGGCTGAGGGTGATCCAGAAGTTTTCTTCTTCAAGGCGATGCAGAGCGGGAGCCGCCTCTTTGATCACCACCGAGCCTTGCGGCAGTTCGGCAATTTGTTGTCGGAGCTTGGCGATTTCCCGCTCGGCGATCTCCTGCTGGCCGCTGTCCAGAGCCTTTTCGATCTTGTCGAGCCGCAGGCCGACCAGCCGGACCGGCAGGGGCAGTTGCGGTTTGATCTCCTTGCCCTTGGGGGTCAGCTTGAAATATTCGAAGTTGTCCCAGCAATCGAGGATCAGGAAGACATCCTTTTCGGTGCACCAGGGCTTGGGCTTGGCGGCTTCCAGGAGGCGGGTGCCGCGCCCGATCATCTGCCAGAACTTGGTGTAGGAATAGACCGGCTTGGCAAAGACCAGGTTGACGATCTCCCGCACGTCGATGCCGGTATCGAGCATATCCACACTGAGCGCCACCCGTGGCATATCGTTGTTGGTGAATTGATCGAGCAGCCCCCCTTTGCCGTAGACCCGTGGGTCTTCCGAAACCAGCACCTTGGCCAGCTCGCCCTTGTATTGGGGATAGAGCTTGTCGAAGATCTCTTCCATGCGGCGGGCATGGGCCTTGGACGAGCAGAAGAAGATGGTCTTGCCGGGGAGGACGCCGCTGCCGTCCTTGATGCACTCCTCCATGAATTCCTTGACGATCAGGGCATTGGTGCCCTTGTTGATGACCTTCTTTTCCAGCTGCGAGCCCTCGAAGTTGATCTCTTCGATCTCCTTGCCTTCCAGGAGCAGTTTTTTCTGGTCTTCCAGAGTGATGGTGCGTTTGCTGATGCCCTCCATCTGGAATCGGGTCTGGATCTTCATCACCTGGAAGTTGCTCAGGTAGGGCGGCACATTGTTGACCGCTTCCTCGAAGGTGTAGGCGAAGGTCGGCAGGCCATCCTCGCAGTTGAACAGCTTGAAGGTGTTGTGGTCGATGATGTCGGTGGGCGTGGCGGTGAGGCCTAAGGTGATAGTCTTGAAATAGTCGAGGATTTCCCCATAGGTGTTGTAGATGGAACGGTGACTTTCATCGATGACGATGAAATCGAAAAAATGCGGCGAGAGGTACTGCGACTCATCCCGGACGATATTGAGCATGGTGGGATAGGTGGAAACATAGATGCGGCGATCCTTGGCGATGATTTTTTCGCCAACGTTGGGCCAACGCGGTTCGTTGGGCAGGTGCTCCTTGAAGGCGGCCAGGGCCTGCTCCCGAAGGGCGATGCGATCGACCAGGAAGAGGACTTTTTCGGCATGACCGGCCCGCATCAGGGCATCAACCATGGCAATACAGGTTCTGGTTTTACCGGTACCGGTGGCCATGACCAGGAGGAAGTCGCGCTTCTTTTGCTCGATAGCCTCAAGAACAGAGCGAATGGCGCGGATCTGGTAGTCACGACCGGCTATGTCTATATTGATTAATTCCTGAGTGAGAGGCTTGCGATTGCGGCGGATGTATTGGTAACGCTCCAGATCGTCCCGGGTTGGGAAGCCAACTATCTTGCGCGGGGGATAATTATCGAGATCCCAGAAGTAGGTTTCAAGACCGTTGGTGTAAAAGCAGAACGGCAGCTCGCCACCTTTTTGCTTCTGGATGTTCTGACAATACTGTTTGGCCTGCTCACGACCAAGGGCGGCATCCTTGGCGGTTTTTTTGGCTTCCACTACGGCAATGATTTTTGAATCCCGGCCCAGGAGAACATAATCGCTATACTGGTGCCCCTCGTATGGCGAAGCAGGGCCGGGGTCTCCTGTCTTCACTGGCCCATCGACATCGATTTCAAACTCTTCCACGACCTGGGTAGGATCGCCTACCCGCCATCCGGCCTGGAGGAGCTGTTTATCGATTATATCTTTTCGAGTCTGTTTTTCGTTTTTCACTGGCAGGTTTCGATTATTTCTCAATCAGAGTTCCGAAAACACATGCGTGGTAAAGATATTTACAAAATACCCATACTTACATCCTGGTTATTTTCAAACTTATCTTTCAGAAGTTCAGTAATATACAGTAATGTCCTACAGAATCCCAATGTTATGATTTCCTTTTGAAAAGGAGTGAACTCATGGCCAGACATTACTCTGCAAAAAGCTTTTTCCGACATGTTCCCAATGCTTTGCTTGCCCGATATTTCCAAGACCGGGAACTCGTTACCAATATGGATTTTGCCGACACGAAGGAATCCAAACCCGACGAGCTGTTTGCCGCCTGGCTTGAAATTCCCGACGAGCAACGCAACAAGATTGATGCGGAGTTTCAGGAAATTTTCGAGTTGAGTTGTGAAAAAGGCTTCCAGGCAATTATGGATGAGGCCGAGTTTCATTTGATCGGTGACGGGCTGAGCCCATTTGCTGAAAAAATGTCGGAGTTATCGAATCACTACGAACGGGCGATGATCACCTTCTTGGATCACAAAGAGTTCTGGAAAGGCGCAACCCGCTTTTACCATGCTGACACTCTGCCATATTGGAGAAAACAGAAAAACATGTCGAACCTACCGGCGGCTGTTGATGATGACAGCATCATGCACCTGGCCGACCTGATCCGCAATTGCCGATATAAATGTCATCAAGCTCTGTATAGCCTTGAATTTTTTTACATATAGCAGCGGCCAGTTCGCCAGAGACCTTGTTCAGAAATACTTCGAACTCTGATGCGTCATTATCCTCTTGTATAGTCAGTATTTTCATGGGACGAGGGTCATGCTTGCCTTTTGGCATTTTCTCCATTGACCAGCGGGGCGGTTCTTTGCTCGAGGCTTCTTTGCATGCGGCATAAATTGCTGATACACTCACCGACCTCTTCAGGGGAATTCCCTGGGTTACTGATTTTGGTTTGACACTTCTCTAGCGACCCATTAAGCATAGACAATGTTAGATGGTTTTGAGGCGGGCAGGCAGGTTGTCTCAATTTTTTTTTACAAACCCAGAAAAAGCGATTTCTTATCCCTTAAAAATCATAAAGCAAGGAGCGTAGTAATGTTAACACTCAGAATGTTATCAATAGTACTCGGGTTGAGTTTGTTAGCAACAACACTAGCTACAGCATCTGAGCAAATAGATTGGGGACAAAAGCTAGTTGGCCCAGTCAAGTCATCATCTGCATACCACAATGAATCATCAGAGTATCAACCCTACAAATTATTAACAGGAAAAGAGACAGAGTTAGAAATAATCGGTGCCCTATCAAGTTCTCTCTATAAAGGCACTGAAAAAAATACCAGTTTTGAAATCTATTCAGCATACATGGAGTATTTAAAAGAAAATAAGTTTCAGATCCTATTTAAATCTGAGAAATCAGAAGGAATATCAGGATTGCCGGGAAAACTCTATGGGATGAATCCCTTGAAAAGTGATCCAAATTATTCCAATTCAGCTTCTTTGACATCCGGAGCCAGAGGCGATCATACCTATTATATTGCGGCAAAACAAAAAAGCAAAAATGGTGATATCTATACAGGTATCTTTATCACCCAGGGGTGGTGGAACGTTCCAAATTATCGTGTAGATGTGGCACAGGTAAAGCCACTTCAAACAACAGTCTTACCGGCAGATGAAATAGAAAAAGCCATACAAACAGAAGGCTATGTAGCAATATATGGTATTTATTTTGATACCAATCAAGCCAGTATTAAAAAAGAATCAGAAGCCTCGTTATCAGAAATCAGTAATTATATGAAAAAGCATCCTGCCGATGTTTTTTATGTAGTTGGTCATACAGATGATGAAGGCAAGATGGATGATAATATGGATCTATCACTCAGACGAGCCAAATCAGTGGTCAAGTATTTGCAAGAACAGTTAAACATTCCGGGCACACAATTAGAAGCACATGGTGCCGGTCCATTGGCACCAGTAGCCAATAATCACACCATTGATGGGAGAGCGTTAAATAGAAGAGTGAGTTTGGTAAAGAAATTGAAGTAGCGGGGGAAATCAGAGATCGACGAACTCGGGATCTTCCGTAACCCCGCAGCAGATGGGCGATCGTTTCTCAAGACGATTTGTCTTGAGGTAAATGAGCCTGTCAGCAATCAGAAAGAATTGAGGTCCTTCCGGTCGTCCTCAATTCCGGCCGGCTTGGAAGGGGCCTGCTCTGTCTTGTGCCTCTCCTTGTAGTCGGTATAGCTGTGCATGAGCCAGCCGATGATGATCCCCGCAGCCAGAACAAAGAAGATGAGAATCGATCGGGCAAGGGTGAAGGACCAGAGGAGAAACTGGATCTCGACCACGGCGACATTCTGCACCCCGAACAACACCGCGAGACCGATAAGGGTCAGGATAAAAATAAGTTTAAAATTCATACTCGCTCCCTGATTGTAGAAATTGATGATCGCATCCGGGGTTGCCTGCGAAAATTCCTTACCGACCTCAATTATACTGTAAAACTCTGGTGCAGGTCCGGAATAAGGACCGCTTCAAAACCAAGCTCCGACTTCAGAGATCCGGCAAAGGCCTCGGCCGACTCCACCTCACCATGGACCACAAAGGTCTGCTGCGGCTTTTTCTTCATCGCGCCCGCCCAGGCGAGCAATCCTTCACGGTCGGCGTGGCCGCTGAAGCCGGTGACCACTTCCACTTTGGCATTTACCTGATATTCCTCACCGAAGATTCTGACCTCCTTTTCCCCATCGACAATTCTTCTGCCCAGAGTGTTGGGCGATTGCCAGCCGGTGACCAGGATCGTGTTTTTCGGGTCGCTGATCCGGGCTTTCAGATGATGGAGAATTCGCCCTCCTTCCATCATGCCGCTCGCGCTGATCACAATCGCGGGTTTATCAGAAGCGCTCAGTTCCCTCGATTCTTCGGTCGATGAAACATAATTCAGGGTTTCGAAACCGAAGGGATTGTTGCCCTGGTCCTGGAGCATGAATCCACGAATCTCCTCATCATACACCTCCGGATGGAGCCGGAAAATCTCGGTTGTCCTGGTGGCCATGGGGCTGTCCACATAGACCGGTATTTTAGGAATCTCACCCTTTTCATAGAGTTTGTGAAGCGCATAGACAATCTGCTGGGTCCGGCCCACCGCAAAAGCCGGGATCAGGAGGAAGCCCCCCCGGTCAACGGTTTCATTGACGATCCTTTTCAGCTCCTTTTCCGACTCGGGATAAGGCGGGTGCGACCTGTCGCCGTAGGTGCTTTCGATAATCAGCACATCCGCGCCATCCGTGATAGGATCAGGATCGCGGATGATCGGGATCCCGGGACGGCCGATATCGCCGCTGAATACCACCCGGCAGGGCTTGCCGGTCTCATTGTCCTGGATATCGAGGATCACATGGGCGCTGCCGAGCATATGGCCGGCGTCCACCAGGGTCAGTTCGATCCCCGGGAAGATCTGCCGTTTGCGGTTATAATTCATGCCGATGAAGTTCTGCATGGTGGAAACCACATCCTCCTTGGTGTAGAGGGGCTCGAAAAGATTCTGCCCCGCTTTGGCCCGTTTGCGGTTGACGTATTCAACATCCTTTTCCTGGAGAAAGGCGCTGTCCATCAGCATCACCGCGCAGAGGTCCCGGGTGGCCGAAGTGCAGATGATGTCACCTTTAAACCCGTTCTTGACCCGGCAGGGGATGTTGCCCGAGTGGTCGATATGGGCGTGGGAGAGGATGATCGCGTCAAGATCCTTGCCGTCACACGGCCCCTGCCGGTTCAGCTCAAAGGCCTCTTTCCGTTTGCCCTGAAAGAGACCGCAGTCGAGCAGGATGCGATAGCCGTTAACCTCGATAAGATGCTGTGATCCGGTGACGGTCTTCGCCGCCCCGTGAAAGGTGATTTTCATTGCGACCCCTGGCTTGATTTAATAAGTTTCGAAAAAACCTGCGCTGCGCAGACTATTACTTTTATTGATTTCGGGCAAGTCTGCACATCCAAAGTTGGGAAAAATCAGAATGCCATGCCGAGGCTGAAATGAAAGACCCATTCATCCTCGGCCCAGATCTCTTCAGGATCGGGATTGTACGCGATATCGATCCTGATCGGGCCAACCGGCAAAAGATACTGAAAGCCGATACCAATACCGAACTTGAATTCGCTGAAGAAATCCGCCAGGGTATCATCCAGCAGATCCGAGCGGTTGGTATACGAGGTGTAATCCTTTCCCTGCAGGGAGCGATTCGGCGAGACATTACCGCCATCCACATACAAGGTTGCGGCAAAATTACGATACACCCTCTTCCGCAGCTCAATGGAAGCGACATTGTTTCCCAGGCCGCCGAGCGGCTCACTGTTTTCATCCTTCGGCCCCAGCTGGGAATGTTTGTAACTCCTGACCGTGCTGTCTCCGCCGTTGAAAAATCGCTCGCTGATCGGAATAAAGGACTGGCTGCCAAGTGGAATGATCAGCCCAGTGCTTGCCCGCAGGCCGAAAATGTACTCATTCGGCAGTTCCATAAAATGCCGGCCGCCCAGAGTGATGCGGCCAAACTCAATCTGGCTGCCGAAGGCGGGCAATGAAAGATCAAGATTCCAGGCCAGCCTGGATCCTTTGCCCGGAAAAAAGATATCGTCCCGGGTATCTCTGACCGCCTGAATGCCGACCGTTCCTTTATTGTAATCCTCCCCTTCTCTCTGGATGACCGTGTCATCCGACAGATCATAAAGCTGGATTATCTTGTACTGGTAACCGGTGGCAAGAGTGAGGCTTTCACTGAATTTCCTGGAAAAGAAGAGCGACAGACCTTTTTCCTCGGAGGTGTAGGAAGGTTCCTCCCTTCGCTCGTAATAGAGAGGAACATTCATGGCGATATCCGACTGCAGAAGCCACGGATCGGTGTAGCTCGCAGTAAGATTCCCCCCCTTGGTGGAAACAAGGCCTTCGACCCTCCCGTTTTTACCGGTGCCGAAGAGGTTCTTCTCAGAGGCCCCGACCCCGAGACGCAACTCCTCATAAGAGCCCCAGCCCGGTTCAAGATATACTTCCCGGGTCGGCAGCTCCTCAACCGTCACCAGCAGATTTTTCCCGCCGTCCTCTTGCCGGGGAGTGCGCTCGATGTTGATTCCCGCAAAAAGCCCTGATTCGAAAAGCCCCCTGAAGCTCTCCCTGCGTTTGGCCTCGGAATAGATATCACCGGCTTTCAGCTTCACCCTGTCCCGAATGAAAGAGTCCCTTGTTCCGGCGTTCCCCTGGATGACCACCTCTGAAATCCTCGCCTTTTCACCACTTGCTATCTCCGCCGCCAGAGTGATCCTGCCGGGATTCGCAAAAGGCACGGCGGTTACTTCAAACCCTGCATCGGCATAGCCGATCGCGTCATAGACAGCCTCAAGGCTCGTGCGCAGCAAGAGCTTGCGCCGGACATAATAGGTCTTGCCGGTGAACTCTTTTTTTATCGTCTCTAGTTCCGGGGCCAGTTCCGGGATGAGATCTCCGCGCAGCACAACCTCAGCAATGTAATATTTTGCCCCTTCTTCAATTTCAATGGTGGCAATCACTCCTGATCGATCTGCCGTAAAGGCAAGCTCCGGAGCATTCACCACCGCATCAACATATCCTTCCCCCCGGTAATACTCCCGTATCCCGCTCAGCGCATCCCTGACCTCCGACTCATTATAAACCATCTTCATCTGCTTGCTCAGCGGCCCGGACAATTGCCGGAAAAAACCAAGGAGCCGACTTGACGGGATCTCCCTGTTGCCCCTGAAGTTTATTCTTTCAACAAATACCCTTGCCCCCTCTTCCACCCTGAAATCCACCTGAACGTGACCATCTTGCTGCTCATATGTATAATCAACAGCCGCAAAAGCAAATCCTGCCTGCAGATATGCCGAACGCATCTGGAAGGCCGCATCGTCAATATCCGCCTTCCGGTATCCTCTCTCGCGGAACTTCTGCAGTTCAGCGGCCGCCGATTTCAAAAGCTCTTTTTGGGAAAAATAGGCGTTTCCGCTGACCCCCAGGGTATACGGCGGCAGCTCCTGTTGGCCCGGAGTCCCGTCGAAAAACCCGGTCGCGCCGGACTCCTGGTCCGGGGAAAGCAAAAGAGAGCCCTCCGTTTCCGGCGGCAAACAAAAAAACATGCTGCAGACCAACACCACGGCTATCCGAAAAAACACCCGGTTATTCAAAGCGAAAAACCATTTTAAACCCATAGTTGTAGGCATCATATTTGTCTTTTTCGCCGGACAGATAATATATCTTCCCCGTGCCGGCTTCCTGCTTCGTCAACCTGAAAGTCGATTCCACCGTCTGCTCCCCACTCTTGGTAACGTCCCTGCCGAAATCAAGCTCAAAACGGTCGAGAATCGATTCATCCCCGTTCCCGTTTTCGCCCTCCAGCCATTTATTGAGAAAGTCCCTGCCCAGATAGACCATGACATTTCTTGTCCCCTTGCTTCCGACCACCCCGGCGCCTTCCTGCCTGGGAGGTTGACCGGTCAGGAGGAGGATGAGCAGGTCATCATTGGGCAGCGCGGGGCTGGAACTGAGAGTAATCACCGGGTCGTCAATGGCCCCCCTGGTCACAACGTTGATATCATAGCCCAGGAGTTTCGACTGGCCCAGGATGTCGAGTTGCGGCCGGTCCGGATCTTCTTCGGGGAAACGGACAAGTCCGGACTTGATCTGCAGCCTGCCGGAGGGAAGGATGATCCTTGAGGGGTCGATATACACCTTGCCGACCAGAAACGGCAGCTCCCCCGTGCCTTTTAATGAAAGTTCGGGCCGCAGGACACCGCGGATCACGTTGTTTCGTATTTTAAACGGTTCTATGGTGGTAATTTTTATATCAAACACCGCATCTTTCAGCGGCGGATCGGGAAATGAAAAGAGAAAGCCCCCGCCTTCCGAAACCGGTACTGCCGCAGAACCGATCTTGCCAAGAAAATCGATATTCCTCGTATAATAGCCACCGGTAAGCCCGGTCGTCCCTTTGATGACAAGTTTCTCCAACGGGCCTGAGACATCCAGATCAACATCTCCGCGCATCCCCATGTCGTTGTTGCGGAAGAGGAGAATATTTTTGCCTCCGCCATGCAGGCGGACCGTAACCGTTTCCTCCCCTCTTTCGAGATTGCCGGCGAGGCTGACCAGAGAACCGCCCACTTCCGCCTGCATCCGGTGAATGTTGATCGATTGCTCATCAAAATCACCCTGCAGATTGATTGCCGAGAGCATCGGGAAATTAAACTGATGGCTTGCTTCACCATTCTGCAACGAGAAGGAGCCTTTCATGGCGGGCCCGGCAACCGGACCGGCCACATGGATTTCACCCTGCAGATCACCTTCAAGACGACGAAGCCAGGGCATTTTTTTGCGAAGAATATTCAAGTCTTTCAGTTTAACCGAAGCCTCCGCTGCCACCTCGCCCTTTAACCCCGTCCACCCCTGCTGCAGAAATTCCTTCAAGATAATACCATGCTGCCAGGAACCTGTTCCCCGTACCGTGTAGTCGTCAGATTCGAGCGAAGCGGACTTCAGGACAATGGCATCGTCTTGCGCTGTCAATTCACAAACCAGATTCATCGGTGAGTCCACAAGCTCTTTCAGTGCTATAGGAGGCTCAACTCCTTCGGCTTTAAGAAGCACCCTGCCGACCGGTTTGTCCCATGATCCCGAAAGATCCAGGTCAAGGGCGAGACTCCCTTTGCCTATGCCCAAAGGCTCAAGAAATACAGAGATGTCCTCCAGGGCCGGAAAATCAACGTGCCCAAGCAAAGTGACTTCACCATCAGGAAACGGCTTTTCTCCCAGCGGATCATAGGGCAGATGGCCGGTTAAGGTGAGCCGGTTCCTTTCATGGGATTCCCAGGTAAATTCTGAGATTTCAAGACCCCGGGATGAATAGCGCAGTTCGAATTTCCCGGAGAGCGGAAAGGGGACGCCTGTCGTCCCTGCCTTGTCAACTGTTCCGTCAAGATGTACTTGCGGGTTTTGGCGCGACCCGGTGAAACGCACATTCAGATCTGCGCCGTGAAAAAAGATGCGGCGATCAAGAAAATTTTCCAGCCATCCGACACTGTTAAGATTTCGCACCGAGAGTTCTGCCGCCATCTCTCCTCCCGGATCCTTCGTCATACCCAAGCTGAGATCGCCCTGCCCATCAACCAGGAAGGCTCCCTGCCCTGAAAACCCTTCCGGATGCCAGTTCCCGGAAAATGGAGGCTGAAGGCTGATTCTGCCGGAGTTGTTTTCCTGTGAAAAATCGGTGAGGGCAACCCGGACCTCTTTCAGACTGCCGAATTTTTTCTGAAAAAGAAAAATCTCCCCCTGAAGAGCCAGGGAACCAAGCGCCCTTTCCCCAAACTCCAGATTTTCACCGGCAAGTTTTACAACTCCATGCACCGCCCCCAGAGTGCCTTTTATTTCCACGTCACCTGCCACCTGTCCGGAAACGGGAATCTCGCCGAATCGCCTGACCAGTAACCCAAGGTCGCCACTTGCAAACTTTCCGGAAAGATCGACTCGGTGCGACTCCAGATCGTCCATGGATTTCGGAATACCGATCTCGCCACGAAGATCGGTGACGCTGAGATCGGATGCCACAACCGTCACATCTTCAAAATAGAGAGCCCGGTTCTCCAGTTTGCCGCGCAACGACAACACATCCTTACTGAACGTTTCCGGGGCAGCTTCATCCCAGATCCCGAATAGTTTCAGAAGCTCTTCAATATCAGCAATTTCGCCTGCGAATTCCCCCCGACTCTCCGCTACAGTTGCAAGCACCGTTTTCGACGACACCCCGGACAACGGGATGAACACATTGTTGCAGGTGAGGCGGTGGTCAGGAGACAAAACCCTTGCCTCTTCAAGATGGAGAGTCCCGTTCTCCAGTTTGCCGTGAAACGACAACACATCCGGCCTGAACATTTTCGGGACCGCTTCCTCCCCGAGGCCGAATAGTTTCAGCAACCCCTCAGGATCAGCAATTTCTCCTGCAAACTCCCCCCGACTCTCCGCTACAATTGCAAGCACCGTTTTCGACGACACCCCGGACAACGGGACGAACACATTTTCAATGGAGACACGATTGGCGCGAGTTTCAGCTTCCGCCTTTGAAATTCTTAAAGCCCCGGCAGCAAAATTGCCGGCGGCAGTGATGGTTTTGATATCCACGCCGTTGTAACGGCCATGCTGGAACGCCAGGTCAAAAGTCCCGGCACGGTCCGCCTGCGAGCGGAAGCTATAGTCAAGCTCCGCCTCACCCCGAATCTTGCCGGAAATATCCCAACCGGTGCCACCCAATCGTTTCTGCAGTTCTCCAAGATCAAAACTCTCTGTGGTGATCTGCGTTTTTAAAAACCCGTTTTCAATTGTCCCCCTTGCACTCAGCTTGCTTTCGGCAAAGAGGAGATCGGCGGCAAACCCCTGGCCATTCCGCCCCAGGGCTACCCATCCGGATGCTCCGACTTTCTGCTCTGCAAGGTCAAGAGAGTCAATGATCAGTTTCTCCTCGGCAGAGCGCAGCCTGGCCGTGAATCCTGTTTCAATCTTCGTTTCCTCATCCTGGACAACGCTGAGTTCCCCGACCTCTATCAATAGCTCATGGGTTTTATCACCGGGGCGGAAAGCGGCATTCATTGCTTTTAATTCGACCGCCCAGCCGGTATCGGTCAGCAGCACGGAGCCATTGCGCAACTCCAGCCCGGGAAGGACCTCCGGAACAGTGATTTGCAGTGATTGGTCAGATGTTTGCTCCGGGGTACTTGCGCCCCTGAAATCATACATGCCTTCAGGGTCTTCCACCGAACAGTCAAGACCTCGGATAAAGGGCTCAAAACCTTCACGCAAATCCCACAGATCATAGCGGCATTGAATCGCCCGGGCTGTAAAATGATAGGTCTGCGGCTGCCCTTTTTGCGGTTTGACGGAAATGTTTTCCATTCTTGTTTCAGAAAACAGATTGCCGCTGATCGAACCGATATCCAGCGCAACCCCACCCCTCCCGGCAGCGAGCCTCGCAACATTTTTCATGACCGCATACACCAGAGGCTCCCTGATCAGGTACAGGAGAGAAAGGAGCAGCGAGAAGAAGATGAGCAGAGAGCCTGCCCATCGGAAAAATTTTGTCATATAGTTCAGATATTTAAGCCCCACACGGCGAGCAACATGGAATCTCCGCATGAAAGGCTCCTTTCGTCAAATTCGCTCACGGCCTCCGCAGTGAGCAGAGGAAAACACTTTGCTCTTCTCCTGTTCATCGCATCATTAAACACCATAAGGCTTCATTGACCAAGGGATGGGGTTATAATACAATACTATTGTTTTCAGTAATTCTCCTCTTCGCTGAGACAATCATTTCCAGTCAACTGTAAGGATTCATTCAGCCCGAGACCACCGATAAAGAACAGAAATATCAACAAAAAACAGATACCGAATCGAAACAAACTGAATTCAAGCCATCGCCGTTCTCTTTACAGTAAAAAAGGCCTTCGAAATGTACCACCGGGGAAAAACAAAAATTACAGATTTTCTTGGCTCACTTTCCGAAACAGGGATTGTCACTTTCTGTCTTTCCCTGGTTTTTCTGATCGGCGTCGGAGATTATCTTGCAGGCCCGGAACTCTCCTCGTCCATATTCTACGTCGTCCCTCTGGCCATCGGCACCTGGTACGGCAACAAACGCCTGGGAGTCATTATCGCCCTTCTTTCCGCCGTCGCCTGGCTGATGACCGACACTCTTTCCGGGAGGGTCTATTCACACCCCCTGATCCTGTACTGGAACGGTTCTGTACGTCTGGGCCTGTTCCTGATTATCGGCCTGCTGTTTTCCGGTTATCGTACTCAATTGACCATCGAGGAAACCCTCGCCCACACCGACGTTTTAACCGGTGTTTGCAACAGAAGGGCCTTTTATGAGAAGATCGAACGTGAAATTGATCGATCTCAACGTTTCGGGCATCCTTTCACCCTGGCCTACATTGATCTCGACAATTTCAAACAGGTCAATGACACCCTGGGCCATCACATCGGAGATGCCCTGTTGAAAAAGGTGGCGCAGCTCATGGAGGGCAACACCAGAAAAACCGACGTGATCACGAGGCTCGGTGGCGACGAGTTTGCCGTGCTGATGGTTGAAACCGGGTACAAGGCCGCCGAAGATGCCATGGAAAAGCTGCAGACCCGTCTGCTCGCCGCCATGAAACAGAAGGGGTGGCCGGTCACCTTCAGCATCGGCATGGTGACCTGCGAGAAACCTCCCGGAAGCATGCAGGAAGTAATGAGTCTTGCCGACAACCTGATGTACTCGGTCAAGAAGAGCGGCAAAAACCGGATCGCCCGGATGAAGATGGCATAAAGTATGTATTCAGTTTTTCGCACCTTCAAGAACAGGTAACAGGCTATGAACTTCGACAATTTCTTTCACCCTCGAACCATGGCCGTGATCGGGGTCTCCACCTCGAACGACCTGCATCCGGCAAATGTCGTATACGGGAAAAACCTGCTCCGCTACCCGGTCAAGGTGTTTCCGGTCAACCCGAAAGGGGGAACCCTGCTCAGTCAGAAGGTCTACCGGAAGATCACCGATATTGAAGAGGAGCTGGACCTGGCGATTATTGCGGTCCGGGCCGATCTGGTGCCGGCAACGGTCCGGGAGTGTGCTGCCGCCGGAGTCAAGGGGGCGATCGTCATCTCGGGAGGTTTTGCCGAGGCGGGGCGCAATGACCTGCAGGAGGAGATGCTTGCCGAGGCCGAAAAGGGGAATCTTCCGGTCATCGGCCCGAACTGCCTCGGGATTTTCACCCCGGCCCACGTCGACACCTTTTTTCTCCCCTCCGAACGGACCGTGCAGCCGGGATCAGGCAATGTCGGCATCGTGAGCCAGAGCGGCGGAATCCTGGTGGACCTTCTGGTCAAATTCGCCGACGAAGGGATCGGTCTCAGCTCGGCGGTCAGTATCGGCAACAAGGCCATGATTCGCGAACTCTCCCTCCTTGATCATTTCATTCACGACCCGCTGACCGGGGTGATCGTTTTTTATATCGAAGGATTTAGAGAAAATGAAGGAAGAGAATTCGTCATCGCCGCTAAAAACAGTCCGAAACCGGTGGTTGTTTTAAAGTCGGGCAAGACTGCCGGAGGCGTCCGGGCGGTATCGAGCCATACCGCTTCACTGGCCGGAGATTATCATGTGTTCAAAAGTGTACTGGAGCAGCATGGGGTCTATGTGGCGGCAAACGAACTGGAGCTGACCAGCTACTGCGAGGCCCTCAGCTGCTATGAGAAACCGGCGGGAGGGAGAATCGGCATTGTTTCCGGCAGCGGCGGACACGGGGCGCTGGCCGTTGACAGTTGTGCCGCTTACGGACTCTCCGCCGAGGAATTTCCCATCCCGCTTCAGGAGGATCTGCGCAGGGTGCTCTCCGACAGCATCAAGGGAATCGCCTCGGTCGCAAACCCGATTGACCTCACCGGCAGCGCCCTGGAGCATGACTTCGAGGCAACGGTTGAAACCCTGAGCAAAAGCGATCAGATCGACTGCATCCTGTTGCTGCTGTTGCCCTATCTCCCGGGGATCTCCTCCGATCTCGGCGCCAGGATCAGCATGATCTACCGCCGGGAGGGAAAACCCCTGATCGCCTATGTGCCCCATGTGGAAAAATTCCGGATGCTCATCGAAGGGTTTGAGCTGAACAGAGTGCCGGTCGCCTCCTCCATCGAAAGTGCGGTGATGATGGCAAAAGCCTTAACGGGGAAAAGAAATGGATAAATCGACAATTCTTACAATGCTCGACTCGGCCCGCAAGTATGGTTGGGTTCTGGAACCCCAGGCAAAGGAAATCTGCCGGATTGGCGGCCTGTCGGTCCCCCGGTTCATCGTGGCGGAAAAAATTGAGGACTGCACCCCTGCGGCAGAAACTCTCGGCTTCCCTCTCGCCGCGAAGGTGGTCTCTCCGGAGATTGTCCACAAGACCGAGCATCAGGGCGTTGCCGTCAATATTAACGATCTGGAAAAACTCCGGCAGGTGTTCACCACTTTTTCACGGCTCCCCGGTTTTCTGGGGGTTCTGCTGGAAAAAATGTCGACCGGGGTGGAGCTTATTCTCGGCGCCCAGAACGACCCTCAATTCGGCCCGGTTGTGCTGCTCGGGATCGGCGGCACTTCCGTCGAAATCTACAAAGACACCACCATCGCCATGGCCCCGCTCGACAAATCAGATGGAGAGAAAATGATCTCAGGGCTCAAAGGTCGAAAACTTCTTGAAGGATATCGCGGCACCCCGGCAGTGGACCGTGAGGCCCTGGTTGCAACGATTGAGAGATTTTCCCGGTTGAGCATGGCGCTTGCCGACCATTTTGCGTCGATTGACATCAACCCCCTCTTCTGCTCAAGTGAAGGGTGCAACGTTGCGGACGCGCGAATCATATTAAAGTGATATGGTCGCAGGAGCGGCCATGCATCAAATAAGGAGGATAAAGGGCTCATCATGAACAGTTTGAATCTACAGGAATTACTGGCCGGCCAGGGACCAAAATCCCTTGCCCTTATTTTAATAACTGTCGGCGGCTTGACCCTTTACTTAGTGTTCAGCCGCTTTTTTTCACTGCTGCACAAGCGCGAAGCCATTTCGGAATCTCTGGCCCAGGTATTCAGGAAGATCGTGAAAATCCTGATCTTTGTCATGGTCGTCCTCTTCTCCCTGCAGCTTTTCGGGGTGAAGGTGTCATCAATCATCACCTCGCTTCTTACCATCGCAGCAATGATTGCCGTCGGGTTTATTGCCGTGTGGAGCGTGTTCAGCAATTTTCTCTGCTCCCTACTGGTTATTCTCTTCACCCCTTACAGGATCGGTGATGAAATTGAAATCACCGAAGTGGTGGGCGGCACAGGTCTTCGCGGCAAGGTGGTCGATTTCAATATCATGTACACCTCGATCCTTGAAAGCGGTGACCTGCCGGATGAGGAAAAAGCACTGATCCGCATTCCCAACAACATCTTTTTCCAGAAGGCGATTAAACGCTGGAAGGGAGAGGAGAGAAAGAGCATTGAAAAACACCTGCTGGACAAATCCTTAACAAAAAGCTGAAAGGAGAGCATACCAATCAGGACCGGGCACTCAAAAAAAACAAATCCAGGCCGGATTCCCGGCTCTTTCCTCTGGATCGGAGTTATCAGTCAATGCCGAATATAAAAGCCAGTGAAGCCCCAGGCAGAGCAGTAAAAAACAATTTCGGCACTTTCGGAGGCGTTTTCACTCCTTCGATCCTGACAATCCTAGGCGTGATCATGTTCATGCGCGCCAACTTCGTGGTCGGAGAAGCGGGAATCATCGGCGCCGTCATCATCCTGATGATCGCCAAGTCAATCACCCTGGCCACCTCCCTGTCCATTGCCGCTGTCAGCACAAACTTACAGGTGCGCGGTGGCGGTCTTTATTATCTGATCTCAAGATCTCTTGGTATTGAGTTCGGCGGGGCAATCGGCATCGCCCTTTTCTTTGCCCTCGCTCTTTCCGTGCCCTTCTATATTCTGGGGTTTGCCGAAGCACTGGTCATTTCCTACCCGAAAGTCGCGCCTTATTTTCTGGTTATCTGTCTCACAACCGCCACCACACTCTTTCTGATTGCCTATTACGGTGCAGGCCTGGCCCTCAAGACCCAGTTTGTGATCATGTGCATTCTCTTTCTGTCGATAGTCTCCTTTCTCGGCGGCGGCATTCTCGGCTTTTCCACGGAACGCTTTATCACCAATCTTGCCCCTGGTTATTCTTTTGCGGGTGCCATACCCTCTACCGGTATCCCATACAGTTTCTGGGGCATCTTTGCCCTTTACTTCCCGGCCGTTACCGGAATTGCCGCAGGGGTCAATATGAGCGGCGACCTTAAAGACCCCGGCACCAGCATCCCCCGGGGCACACTGGCGGCGGTGAGCGTCGGCTTTGCAATTTATCTGGCCCAGATTCTCGTCAGTGGCGGTGCCTGGGAGCGGGCCGATCTCATCAGCAACCCCTTCGGGCTGCTCAAGGAAAACGCTCTGTTCGGCTTCTCCGGGATTGTTGTGGCCGGCGTTGTTGCCGCAACCCTTTCTTCCGCTCTGGGCAGCCTGCTCGGCGCGCCCCGAATTCTGCAGGCTGTTTCCCGTGACCGGATCATCAAGCTTCTTTTTTTCTTTGCTAAAGGAACAAAGAAGGGTGATGAACCAAGACGCGCGCTTCTCTTAACCTACGTCATCACCTTACTGGTTCTTTTCTGGGCCGGGAATGACTCCGGAGGCGCCGCCTTAAATGCAATTGCCGCAATCATCACCATGTTTTTTTTATACACCTACGGAATGATCAACCTGTCGGCCTTTATTGAGGATTTCGGCGACAACCCTTCATTCCGGCCGCGATTTCAATTCTATCACTGGGTAACCGCCTTGCTCGGCTCCCTTGCCTGTGTTGCCGTTTCCCTTCTCATTAACTGGGTTGCAGCCGTGGGTGCGATCCTCATTATCGTAATTTTTTTCTGGTACATCAGGACCAGAAAACTCATTGCCGCCTTTGGCGATGCCAGAAGAGGTTTTGTCTATAATGCTATTCGCAAGAACCTCCTGCGATTAAGCCGGATGCCGGAAGACAGCAAAAACTGGCGGCCGACCATGCTGGTTTTTTCGGGGAATCCAACCGTGCGCGAGCCCTTGGTGAAATATGCGACCTGGATCGCAGCGAAACGCGGGCTCGTCTATCTGGCGGACATCCTTGAGGGGGATTTTACCAAACTTGCTCCCAGAAGACCGGGTGTCCTGAAGCAGCTGGAAAAATTCTGCCAGGAGAAAGATATCGAGGCCTTTCCGTCGGTGGTGACGGCAAACACTGTGGAAGAAGGCGTCTCCATGCTCCTTCAGGCCACGGAAACCGGACCTATCCATCCCAATGTGGCGATATTCGGCTGGTCTTCGGAATATGGCAATTTATTAGGATATCTCCGCCAGCTCAGGATGGCTGCCGCCCTGGAAATGAACATCTTTCTTTTTTCAGTCAAAGGGTTGCCGCTTCCACAACGAAGAAAAAGAATAGATGTCTGGTGGCGGGGAAAGAAAAACGGCGGGATGATGCTTCTTGCCGCCCACCTGATTACCGAAAGCTGGGAATGGGAAGACACCGAAATCCGAATACTCCGGGTAGTTGAAAAGGAAGAAGGCAGAATCCCCGCCTCTGAAGCGCTGGCCGAGATCATCAACCTTTCCAGGGTCAAGGCTTACCCTCAGGTTATCGTCTGCGATAATCCTTTTGAAATTCCTTTCCGGGAATACTCCGCCGACGCCGATTGCATCTTCCTCGGCTTTGAACTCCCTGAAGAGGAAGACGAAAAAAAATGGCACGGCTTCTACCAGAAACTGCTCCATAAAATGCCGACCACCATCCTCGTGAATTCACAGCTCCACGAAATTGCCGAGGTCTGACCCGCCGCCACCTGCCCCTGCCGGAGTTTATGAAAATAAAAAAATCTCGGGCAACGGCACAATGTATGGCTCCTGAATGTTTTTCGCTGGCGCCGGCTTTCTCCGCCACCACGCCCCCTGTTCAATCGGCTGAACCGAAAATCTCCTCAACTTCCCGGAACCGAAGGGCGGCAATGTTCTCATTAATCCTGTCGAGAATGCAGTGAATATCCTGTTGATCGCCCTCGATGACGGGCAATAACGCAGCATTAAAAGCTTTTTCACTCTCATTGAGTGCATGGCAGAACTGCAGATAACTGTCCTTATCGCGATAACAGTCTCTCTTCAACTCTTGATGACTCTCTCCGGACGCAACCAGAAGGCCGGTGTAGTGATCGACAAGAAGCGACAACCACTTACGGTACAGGGGTTTGGCACTGGATGGGATATCGCCTGCTTTTTCCACCAGGAGATCAATCGTCGGCGGATTGCCGTTTTGCAGGGCTTCAAACGCGATTTCAAGGGCGCGACGCCTTGAGGTGAGATGGTTCTCTACAAAAGCATTGACCGCATGAGAATATTGTCTGACCTTCCATATGTGGAAAACGAAAAGAATCGGGATGAATATCATCCAGATATCAGGAGCGGGTTTGTCGATTATCCGACCAGCGAGCTGGCGAGCCAGGGATTGCTCGTAGTTGAAAAGTAGATTCTTTTTATTTTCCATGGAGTTTCGAATAAACGTCACCACCGGAGATGGCTGCTCTGTCTCTATCATGCCGAAGTGAGCGGAACTGGGTCATCAAGAAAGAGCGGAGGCTTTCATTTGCTGCCGCCCGAATCACTTTTGCCCCTCAGGCGGTTGAGTGGTGAGCCGGGAAAACCTGTCAGCCTCAGCCGGAGGAGACCCGCCTCCCGGCTGGTCACCTCAAGGACAGACTGCAGGTACTGTTCGGCCTCTTCAACCTGTTCAACATCGGTGTAATAGTAACGGGTGGGATCGATTCCATTCTCATCGAGATAAACGGACATCCGCTTAAGGATGCCGACTGAGTTGGTCAGATACGGTAAAAACACATATACAAACACCAGTGCAGCGCCAAGAACAAGGCAGAATAGACGCAATCTTTGCAGCATGCTTTTGTGGTCTGTGGGCTTCATATTCCGGAACTGAACCGGGAGGAATACCCCCCGGTTCAGTAGTTTAACGGGTACCGTTAAATGTTGGCGGTGATTTCGGGAAATACCAGATAAAACATGATATAGGCCATCGTAAGAGTAAGGACCAGATTGAAACTCTGACCACAAACGTAAAGGATCAGCGGCTTGCCTCCCTTAAAATATTTTGAAAGTTCCCGAAAGTTGGTGGAAAGGCCGATAGCAGCGAAGGACAGGGCGAAGAACCAACTGCGCAGAAGACGGGTTCCACCGCGGACAACTCCCTGGTCGATGAGAGCGCCGCTCATATCTTTCCCCAGATTACTGTCAAGAAGCGAAAACAGGATAGATGCGGCAAGAAAGCCAATCACGAACTTAGGGAAACGGTGCCAGATCTCACCAACGCCTACAGTCGGCCGATTACATTCGTCCGCTTCCACCTTCATGCACCAGTAGAGAGCGATAAAGAAGGCGCTGACGCCAATCATGACGTTCTGGATCATTTTGATGGTTGCTGCCACATACAGGGCTTTTTCACCAAGGAAGGCCCCGGCGGCGGCAACCGCCCCGGTGGCGTCAATCGTCCCGCCCATCCAGGCCCCGCCCAGAATTTCCGGCATCCCGACTGCCTTGATGAATGCCGGCATGGCAATCATCATGATTGCGGTGAAGACCAGGGACAGGCCGATGGACAGGGTCAGCTCCTCTTTTTTCGCCCTGCAGGCTGCGGCTGCCGCAATCGCAGCCGATGTACCACAGACCGACATGTCGGCGGAAATAACAATGTTGAGCGTTTTTGAAGGCATCTTGACAACCGTCTGCCCGAAAATAAAAGTACCTATCAAAACAATCGGGGTAACCACCCAGGCAACAAAAATTCCGGGAATGCCTATGGACATGATCTTGCTGAAGAGGACTTCCGCACCAAGCAGCACGAGTCCGGTTTTAATAAAAAACTCCACTTTACAGGCAGGCAGCGCCCACTTGGGTGTGCCCATCGTGTTGGCAATCACCATACCAAGCAAAACAGCCCATGCTTCCGCCCCAAAACCATATTGCTTGGAAATGGACTGCCCCCCAAGCATGTAGGCCAATACCGCAACCAGGAAAACGACAACGAATCCTGTACCAAAACCGGGAACACTCTCACCCATCATCGCCACTCCGATACCAAAGAAAATGATCATGAAAACGCACAGACCGATCAGGGTTGGGATGTAGTTGTAAGGTTTATTGGCTGTCTTTGCTTTTGCAGATGAGGATTTTTTCTCTGCCGCCTGCCAGTCGGCAATTTTGGCCTTGGCGGCATCATTGAGGGCCGGATCCTTAAAGGAGGCGCCGGCGGCAGCGTCTTCGGCCGACTTGGCCTCGCTCAATTTTGCTGCAGCTTTTGCCTTTGCCTCTTCATAGGCGGGCATCGCCTTTTCATTCTTGGCATTGGCTTGCGCTTCCGTCATGATAAAGGCATCAAGCGGATTCGTTTTCCATGAACCGGGGTGTTTCGTCCAGTGGGATATGAATTTGCCAAAGGCCATGTCTTTGGAGGCTTTAAGTTTTTTTGCATCGCCGGCAGCTTTGTGCCAGGCAATGGTTTTGAATGGGGCCCGGCTCGCTTCAGTGGTTTTTATCTGTTTTGCGGCATCGATCTTCTGGGTGTAATCTGCTTTCGGATAATATCCCAGATACGCAACCAGACACACCGCAACAACTATAAAGCCGAGCCAGATAGCCAGATAATCTTCTTTGGTCCAGAGGTCCGACCAGCGGCTTTGGCCGCTGTCAACAACAACATTTGCATCTTTTTGCGCCATGGTATTTCTCCACTTTTTATGTTAGTTGTTAACTGCATACAATTGCCCACTCATTCAACGCAATCCGGTAAAAATTAACCTTCTCCTCCTCAGCTGCTTTTTCATAGCCATATTCTTTCAAATTCTTTCAAATTCTTTCCGGCTCAAATAGCCCAGGCAAGAATACCAGTGTGCCGCTAACACGTTCCCATGCAGTCATTGATGCTCAAGAATCAATGATTACCAGAATACGTCTACCACAGAGTGTGGCTAGTAAACAATTTAATTTTTGCAAAATAACTGTTAGGGAAAAGCAAAAAAAGCAGGGATACCATAATCAAATTCACCCTTATTGATTTACTGCCTTATTTTCCTCCCGACAATTTCTTTACCTGTGCCTCCAATGCCTCTACCTTTTTCTCCAGATCCTTTATGGATTTGTTGACCTTGTCGAAATTGTACCACTGGACGCCATTAGGTGCCTCGATAAGGTTCGCAGCATGCAAGTCGGAACCGTACACCCGCCACGAGTCGTCCCAATTGGCGGGTTCTTTGAATCCCATCAGCCGGAGCTGCAGATAGGTGAGGGTGGAACGGGTTCCGGTCTGACAATAGGCGATGGTTCGCTTGTTTTTGTCGAAAGAGTCAAAGAGTTTTCCCGTTGAGTCAGCGGTGTAGACATCGGTCTCTTTCATCTTGCCGGTCTTTGTGTCTTTCACCTTGACCAGGGTGGTCAGATGGGAAATACTCACCGCACCCGGGATATGGCCGCCGTTCAACGCGCGCATATCACTGCCGTCATACTCCTTTTCCGTCCGTGAATCGATCAGCTGGACCCCCTTGGTCTGGCCATTGGCAATTGCGACTATTTCAGCGGTTGATGCGTAGCGGCTTGGAACGACATTGGCCTTGAAGGTTGTGGCCGCTTTGATGGTCGGCTCCTTGTCAAGCCTGTTCCCCGCCTTCCGCCATGCCTCGAGACCGCCATCAAGCACATGGACTTTATCATGGCCGAGATATTCCATGACCCAGAAACCAACCGTGGCGTCATTCAGGGTCTTCAGATCACCATGATAGAAAACCACATGGGTATCGTTGCCGATACCCGCTTTACCCAGCATGCTTTCATACTTGCCGACATCCTGAAACACCCTGGCCGTCGGATCACGAAAAGCGCTTTTGCCGGGCTTGCCGAGACTGATCGCCCCGGGGATGTGGCCCTGTACATAATCTTTAAGCTCGCGGGTATCGACCACCACCCAGTCCGGCTTGTCGATATTTTCCTTTACAGTCGCAGCATCAACCAGAAGTTCCGGGTTGGCCCACTGGGCTGCCATAGCGGTTCCAGCACAAGTAATCACAAACGCCGTGACTGTTAACAACACTTTCAATTTCAATTTCATAAACTTTCCTCCATTGGGTTGCCCTAAAGATGATATGGATCTGTTTTTCATCATTTCCAGATCTTCCGGGATTTCAGGTACGCAACTTGAATGTAGCAATATGCATACCACTCTTGATTTCGTGGAATTACAGCCTTACAGGCATTTTAGTGAGAAGGATTGTCCCAAATCGGACAACATGAGAAAAAGAGATGGCCGGAACCGGCCAGAACGATAGAACGGAGAGCAGGGCACCGCTAGAAAAATGACGGATCCAGTTCACATAAAAAAAGAAATCGCCGGGGAATGCCGGGTCTCAGTGATTGTTCCCAACCACAATGGCGCCGAGACCATCGCTCTCTGCCTGGAGGCCCTCCTCGCTTCACACCATGACTCTTATGAGATCATCGTGGTCGATGACTGCTCCTCCGACAACTCCGTCGCCATAATCAAGGAATACCCCTGCCGTCTGATCAGAATGGACGCGCATGGCGGTGCCGCGGCGGCCAGAAACCTGGGCGCCCGGAACAGCCGCGGTCGGACCCTCTTCTTCACCGATAGCGACTGCCTGGTCCTGCCCGAAACCCTGACCCTGGCGGAGCAGGCGGTTCTCCTTGCGGAACCTCACACCATCATCGGCGGCACTTATACCTGCAGACCGCATGACCCCGGTTTCTTCAGCCTGTTCCAGTCGGTGTTCATCCATTATTCCGAACTGAAGAATCCAGAAAATCCGGATTATATCGCAACCCACGCCATGGCCCTTGACGCCTCGACGTTCCGGAACTCAGGCGGGTTTCGAGAGGATTTCCTGCCCATTCTCGAAGATGTGGAATTCAGCCACCGACTCAAACAACAGGGCTGCCGATTACGGATGCGTCCGGAAATTCTGGTCCGCCATTTCTTCGGGTTTTCCCTGGCGAGCTCCATGGCCAACGGTTACCGGAAGGCCAAGTTCTGGACCAGATATTCACTCCTGCACAAAGATCTGCTGACCGATTCCGGCACCGCTTCATTCGAACTGAAGATCTCCGTCATTCTCTTCCACGTCTTCGCCCTTCTCGCCGTCGGCTGGTTGCTCATGCCCGACGCAATTCCCCCGGCAGCCCTTCTGGTCCCGCTCTTTATCAACCTGCTGGTCTGCCAGGGAATGCTTGAACTTTTTCATGCCACCGGCGGAATGAAGCTGGCCCTTGGTGCCGCATCTTATTTCACCCTCCTCTATCCGCTGGCCGTGGGGGCGGGCGCCCTCACCGGCATCGCCTTCCGCGGGCAGACCTCTTCGTGAACGAACATGCCCTATTCCCCTTTCAGACATATCGATTCTATTTTCCTGAAGAGAAAACCAGTCCATCTCACTCTTTTTCTGACCCGCCGCTGCAACGCCCGTTGCCCTTTCTGCTTTTATCTCTCACGGGACCACATCAGCTCCGGCAGAGAGCTTTCCCTGCCGGAAATCGAGCAGATCTCTTCGTCCCTCGGCACTCTGCTCTGGCTCGCATTTTCAGGCGGTGAAATATTTCTGCGCGACGAGCTTGTTGCAATAACGGAACTTTTCTACCGCCGGAACAAACCCGCGATTATCCTGCTGCCGACCAACGGTCTGTTGCCGGAAAAGATCTACCACGACACGGAAGCTATCCTCAAGAGATGCCCGGACAGTGTGGTCACGGTCAAACTCTCGCTGGACGGGCCGGAAGAAATCCATGATGCGTTACGTGGTGTCGCGGGGGCCTATAAAAAGGTGCTGTCCTGTTATGAGTCTCTCGCACCGCTTTTAAGTCAATATGCCCATTTCGAGCTGGGGATCAACACGGTGTTCTGCGCGACAAACCAGGACCGGATAGAGGAAACGATCCGGCTGGTTCAGAACCTTAAGCAGATCAGGGTCCACACTATTTCCCTGATCAGAGGCGAGGTGGCGGAAAGCTCTCTGAAAACAGTCGATCCGGACAAGTACAAAAACGCCGTGGAACTTCTCGCAACCAACATGAAAAATTCGCAGGATGGTGGATACCGCTTCAGGGGCGGTCGCTTGAAGGCGGCCCAGGACATTATCCAGCGCAGGCTGATCCATAAAACCGCGACCGAGAATAAAGCGCAGCTCCCCTGCCTTGCCGGAAAATTAAGTCTGGTTGTAACGGAAACAGGCGACGTGTACCCGTGTGAATCATTTGCCGATAAACTCGGCAATGTCAGAGACGACGGCTATGATCTCATGAGGATTCTCGAAGACCGGAGAAGCACTGACACCCTTGCCGCCATCCGGCAACGGGGTTGCTGCTGCACCCACGAATGCAACATGATGATGAACATCCTCTTCAACCCTGGACAATACCCCGCCCTGCTGAAGGAATATCTCCGGTTGTGATAGTTGCCGATGACGGTTTCTTTTCCCCGGCAACCCCTCTTCGCTGAAACACTCCCTCAGAGAGCCAGATCCAGAACAGACTCCGGATTCCGGTGAAAGCGGCCCGCAGGTCGTTCACGCTTCTGATCCCGATAAAACGGCGGAGGAGAAAGCGCGGCCGGGAATAGAAAGATTTGAAGGCGATCCGCCGCAATCTGGTGATATCGCCTCTGCCCATAGTAAACGGGGTAAACGCAGCGCCCTGATAGGTATAATCGCCGAGGTTCCCGGAAACCGTTCCGTATTTCTCAAGACGGTCGTGGAGTTCGGTGCCCGGAAATGGTGTCAGGCAATGGAAATTCGCCACATCGGGATTGAGATCACAGGCGAACTTGATGGTCCTGAGCCCTTCGGCGAATGTCTCGCCGGGCAGACCGAACAGAAACGGGGTAAAGACCTTGAGCCCGGCCTCCCTGGCCGCCGCAACCGCCCCGCGGATCTGCTCCAGGGTGATCCCCTTTCTGATCGTATCAAGGTTCTTCTGGACCCCGCTCTCCGCCCCCAGCAGGATCGCCCAGCAGCCCGCCTTTTTAAAGGCCCGGAGCAGGGGTTTATCAACCTGATCGACCCTTGCCGAGGCAAACCAGCTGAAATCAAGCCCCCGTTTATGAATCTCGGTGGTCAGTTGCATCGCCCGGTCGTAATCGCCGGCCAGGGTTTCATCGATGAACTTGATCTCCCGATAGCCCTGGGAGAGACACAGCTCGATCTCCGCCATCACGTTGTCGATACTGCGATATCTGATCCCGCTCTTCCGCCTTCTGTCCATCTGGAAGCAGTAGATACAATGGTGATCACAGCCCCTGGAAGTCATGACCACCGCCACCGGTTTACGCTTGTAAGTTGCGGGTGGCGGAATATATCTGCCCGCTTCACCAAGCAGTTCCCGGGCGGGAAAAGCCAGAGTGTCAAGATTGGTGCAGAGCGGCCGGGGAGCGTTGCAGATTATTGAATCATTCAGCCGCCAGACGAGACCGGCGACCTCGGCCAGATCCCTGCCCGCCGCAAAACGGTTGACCATTTCGACCACCGTCACTTCACCTTCACCGGTGACCACCGCATCGACATCCGGGCAATCCTCCAGACATTTTTCCCGGACCGCAACCGGATACGGTCCGCCCACTGCGATAAACACCTCGGGCAGAATCTCCCTGATCTCCTGCGCTGCCAGCATCGCTTTCGGCCAGCCGAAAGCGGTAGAGTAGAGTCCGACAAACTCCGGCCTAGCCAGACCAACCGCATTGAGGATTTCCGCACGGGTCAGAAAGGCCCCGTTCAGAAACGCCACCTCATGGCCTGCCTGCTGCAAAGCAGAAGCAACATAGAGCGTCCCCAGAGGCTGCCAGTAATTGATCTGGGATGCGGCGGTTCTGGTCGGAAAAATTTCTTCCGGTTGCCAGGCAGGAATGATCAGCAAGCATTTCATTGACTCACCCGATTATACGCGACACGGACAGGCGGCTATTCGTTCCGGCATACTCAAATGCGCTCCGGAGCGTTGCAGGACTTTCCCGGCCGCTTTGATGCCGCTTTCCATCGCATGGTCCATGTTCAGGTAGCTGTACCGGCCGCTCCGGCCGATGAGGTGCAGGTTTTCAAAGCGTTCCAGCCAGTCGGTCACCACCCGCAGGTGCTTCTGATAATCAACGCTGAACACCGGGTAGGCGTGGGGAACCTTCAGGACACGACTGTCAATCACTTCCCGGGAGTTGATGAACCCCAGTCGCTGCAACTGCTCTGATGTTTCAGTAACCAGCTTTTCATCCGATGCATTCCAGACATGATCGCCCTGATCACAGAAATACTCAATCACCAGATGGGTCTGCCCCGCCGGGGCCATTGCCGCACTCCAGTTGGTCGGTTCGTGGATTCTGCCGAACGGGATCTCCTTGCCGGGAAAATAGAGCCAGGTCAGATCCGTCACCCTCTTCCTGCGCAGCATGACTGCGACAACAACCAGGGAGCGGAAACTGATCCGGTCCACCGCCGCCAGCACTTCAGGCGGCGGTTTGGGGCGCATCTTCCGGACGAGCACGGTTAACGGGATACTGGAAAGATAATTGCTGCCGCGAACCAGTGACATGCCCCCGCTATCCTGCACCTCTATTCCGGTGATCTCCCGGTCTGTACGATATACTTCACGGACTTCGGAGCCGACCCTTACCTGATTGCTGCAAACGATACGCTCCTGCAACCGGTCCGAAAGCACCCCGATGCCGAGCCGTGGGTAAACAAAATGATCGGTCAGTGTCTTGTATCCGTTGCTCTTCAGCCTGAAGAGCGCATGCCTGACAGCCTTCCACAGCGACAGACCGTCGATGCGCCTGGCAACCCATTCCATACTGATCCGGCTGCAGTTAAGCCCCCAGACCTTTTCACTGTAATCTTTGAAATAGAGTTCAAACATTATCCGGCCGAAATGTGCCACCACCCAATCCTCCAGAGAAATCAAGGGTGGCCCTGCCGAGATAAGCCGGCGAATTTTTTCTCCGGCGTAATCAAAGATAATCGAGGTGGTCGTGGAAATCCCCAGACCGAGAAGAGCATTGACCGGATTCAAGGGATAATCGACATATTTGCCGTTCATAAAAATCCGGCTGCTCCGCGGCACCGTTAACAGCTCTTTACCAAGCAACCCCGAAACAAGGGTCATGGTCTGTTTGTTATCGGCGAGAAAACGGTGCCCACCCAAATCAAACCTGAACCCGCCATGCCGGATGGTCCTGGCCAGACCGCCGACCGCACCACCTTTTTCAATAACCGTAACCGGGTGCCCTGCATCCGTTAATCTATGACCTGCTGCAAGTCCAGCCAGACCACCGCCCAGAATAACACTGCCGCTATCAGCACCATGGTGCCGGCAGTGTTCGTATGGCAGTTTGTTTTCCTCAACCCCGCCCACGCCCATCCCTGCCGACAAGGATCCCAGCGGCCCTCTGAGCTGTCGGGAAGCCGCGCTCTGCATGCTCATCGCAACAACAGAACCGGGATTTTCGCATTGTTTGCCACTTCCCGGCTGACGCTGCCCATGAACAGCGTGTGCAGCCGCTGACTGCGGGAGCCCATGACAATCATGCCGACCTTTTCCTCCTCGGCTGCCGCCATGATCTCCTCAGCCGGATGTCCTGCCCGGACAATTTTCTTCACAGCCGAAATACCTTTTCCGGCCAGCATCTTTGCGTAATACTCGAGAATTTTACGGGCTTTTTTGTCCATCATTTCCTGGTGCTCGGTGCCCTGCAGAGATTTCCTCAAGGTGTTGACCTCTGAATCGCTGAGCAGGAGATCATCCATTATTGAGCCGCCTTCAATTTTCTCTACATATAGCAGGACAACATGCTCCGGCAGGCAACCACCCAGAACATCGATCAATATTTCACATGTTCTGATGGAACTCCTGGTGTCATCCACCGCAAGTAAAATGTTTTTCACGGGGTATCTCCATTTGATTGGGGAAGGTCTATTCTTCCTGCAGTGACTTGTAATATTTGCTCATCTCATCAGTAACGCCTTCGATCTTGTCACCACCGCCACCGTATCCGGCAGCCTCAACCGCGCCAAAATAGCCCGGTTCGGTTCCGGTGTTGGCAGAAAGCTTGTAGCCTCCGAAAAAGCAGGCTCCGGCGATAATCGTCACGATCAAAAAAAACTGGCCCGATTTCATCCCGCTCCTCCTTATTCCTCTTCGCTCTTGTAAAGATTTTCATACTGCTTCAGCAGTTCCGAATCGGGAGCAACCCCGCCCTCGATACCGGCACCATCTCCAAAGCCAACCTCCAGAAACGGCGGCAGGCTGTAGCCCAGCATAAAAGTGCTGAAACCGACCACTATGGCGATGATGATCATAAGATGCTGTTTCATGTGTGCTCCTCCTCTTTTTTTTCTCTACTGCAGCTACAAAACAGCGCTCTCAGCCTTTGACAATTTTGAATACATACCGGCCGCCATCCGAATTTTTCTCGACGATATCGTTGCCGTTGTTATCACACATGGCGGAAACCGATTCTGATGAAGAGGGGTTATCGAAAATCACTTCCAGCATTTCGCCGCTCCGGATCTTTTCAAGGGCCTTCTTGGTATAGATCTGGGGATGCGGGCAGACATACCCGGTCACATCGAGGGTGTAGACGCCTTCTTCTTTTTTTGCAAATGTCATAGCCATGGTTGTACCTCCGTTTTCAGCTTATTCTTCAAAATGCTAAATTGTTATTCACCCTTCGGATAGAAGTCTCGATGTCTCGCAAGCTCACGTATCGGTATGAGCAAACGAGCAGTTCAACTTAAGCTATAAATCGAAACCGGCCATCTCGCCGGCCATCTTCCGCTCCGTGTACCAGTTAAAAAACTTGACCCCGATATAGGCCCCGCCGATCATGCCGAGGCCGAACAGCCAGCCGGACATATCGCCCATGGCGGTCCGGACAAAAAACGCCCCGACATTACACCCCAGGGCCAGCCTGGAACCGATCCCCATCAGGGCGCCGCCGATAATGGCCCAGACCGCAAGCTCTAAAGTCGGAGCCTTGAACTTGAATTCTCCGTGCAGGAGCGCCATGACCGCAGCACCGCCGATCAGGGCAACCGACATCCAGTCGGCGGGGTTGATGGCCGGGCTCGGAATGCCGTTCACCCAGCCAAAATAGATATTGTCCATATTCTCCATCCCGAGCTTCTGCAGCATCCACCCGACCCACTGTGCTTCCTGGGTGGTCACATACCAGTAGCCGGGGTCAAACACGGTCCCTTTGGCCGAAATCCCGTAGTCATGGCCAAGCCTCACCAGCAGGGTGCCGGCATTTTTGACCCCGAATTTCATCCGCATGCCTTCGATGACAAACATCTGCAGACCGCAGGCGATCCCCAGCAGCAGCCCTGCAATCGAGGTCCTTTTGGAGGCCATGATCATGCCCCAGAAGCCGTGCAGATGATCTTTGAGAGTAATATTCCCGCCTTTCTCCTTCTGCAGCTTCCGGACATAGTTTTTCTTGACCCAGAAAAAATAGACGATCAAGAGGATGATCAGGGCGGGAACGAAAACTCCGGCCAGGGCATTGCCCAGCAGCGCTCCGGAAAGGGTGTCGTCTTTCATGCCGAGGCTCTGGGCATAGGTCATGACCGGCTGGTCCCAGACATACCCGGCGAGATACTGGTCGATAAACCCATCACCGACATTGATCGAATCGGGGAGCCCCTTTTTAAGGGCCGATTCATGCCAGGCCTGGGGGACCAGTCTGTTGAGGATCCCGCCCCAGTCGACAAAGAGAGACTGGGTAACACTGATCGAGAGGATCACCAGCAGCGAGACCCCGTTGCCCTCCCCGGTCTTGTACAGCGACCCGGAAGCGCAACCGCCGGCGAAGACCATCCCGACCCCGAAAATCAGGCCGGCAATGGTGGCGTGAAAACTGACCGGGGCCGCATGGAAGGTGCTCCAGCCGGTGGCCGAAACAAAGGCCGAGGTGATGGCAAAGAGAAGGGTCGCGATCATGATTCCGACGACCATTCGCGGAACGCCCACCGCAAAAAGGTCCCTGAAGGCCGAGGCAAAGCAGAACCTGCCGTACTGCAGGCACATGCCGTAGATAAATCCGAACCAGAGGTAGGCCGAGAGGTAGATGTAATATTCGTGGATTGCGAAGGTCACCACGCTTATCAGGCTGAAGAAGCCGACAATAACGTAGGCCCAGACAACGTTCCTTCTTGGGATAATAATTTCCATTCCTTCCTCCTAAGATATGTGCGGATCAACACCGGTTTTCATTTTGCTGATTCCAATAGCGGGCATCCGCCCTCGCATCATGGATCTTGAGCAATGTTCATGCCACGGGACTTTTTCTCCGGAGAGATCACCCGCCCAGGCGACGAATCAGCCCTTTTTATCGGAAGATAGAGGGAACGGTGCCGGCAGAAGAACCCCGGCTGCTTTTTGCAGGGAGTATTTCAGAAACAGACGGCTGTCCCGAATGGGCCAGCCGATCCGGCTGAATGGCCGCATTAGAACAGCTGAAAGAAGGGATCATTCCCGAAATCAATCATAGACAAAAACATTGGTCTGAAATCTGAAAACACCGGGCGCGCTTACGAATTTTTTTTTCAAAATCTTTGCTCCGATACCGGCAGCGGCCGCGACGTTTTCAGGCAGAGTGGTGTCTGCGATGACCACCAGCGGAAGAGGTGCGCCCCCGACTTCGGGCCGGTAGAAAGGAGGCCTGGCAATCTGCCACGAGAAGAGCAGCGGCGCAAAAGAAGACCACAACCCTTCCTCTCCACCCATCCAGTCCTGTCGACTGACGATCTTTTTAGCGGTGAAGAGATCGAGCTGAGGAATGGCAAGAACAGTATTGCCACCCGAGGTCCTCTGGGGCAATGCCAGCAGCTCAACGGTATCTCCCGGCAGTGTATCGAGAAAACGGCCTGCCTCCATAATGTTCATCATGCTTGTGGTTTTAAAAAACGGCAGGTAACCGGTATAGGCAATCACCAGCGAATAGGAGACAATGACAAGGGCGGCAAAGCGGCGGACCATTTTCTCCCTGATCGCCTGCAAACCAAAGGAAGCCAGGAGGGCCAGCAGAGGCAACAGGGGGATAATGTAGCGGATCCGCTTCATCTGCAGGCCGAAAACCATGACCGCAAAAAATGTTGCGATCAGCACCTGCCGGTTGCCGGTCCGCCAGGCCCGGTACAGCGCCCAGAGGGCAAGAATGGATACCAATGGACTGATCTGGAAAAAGAACGTGGAGAAATACCCCTCCCGCCAGAGCTTCAGGGCCGGCTTCTGATATTGCAGCAAAATCTCCAGCTGCCCGGAGAAAAGAGAGAATTTCAAGACAATCATTAAGGCCGCTACGCTCGCAGCGGCAAACAGGACCACCCCGGCCCGGCAGATACTTGTTCGCCGATCCGGACCCTTGCAGAACAGGGCCGAAAGGGGCAGCACCAAGAGCATCGGCCACAGCGAATATTTGGCGAGCATCGCAAAAACAATCGCCGAAACCGACATCGCCATCCAGCCGCCACCCCTGGAAATCGCCAGCAGAAAGAGGTGCAGGGCCAGGACCAGGAAAAACATTGCCGGAACATCCACCAGCATCAACACCACCTGGGTCATGAGATAAGGCATGCCGAAAAGCATCATCCCCGCATAAAAACCGGTCTCCCGGTCCCAAAGCTCTTCACCGATTTTTGCCGTAAGCACCGTGGTCAGAGCGAAAAGAAGGGTGGTGAAGCACTGGATGGCAATTCTTGACTCACCACTCATTTTAAAAATCAAGCCGTACAGCATCGGGATCAAAGGAAGATCTGTCCAGGTGGGAATCTCCCTGCCCCATTCCCGGACAAAATATAAGAATCCATACTCGGCCAGGTGCCTGGCCTGGAGAAAATAGCGCCCGGAATCGAGCAACAGTTCGGGTTCGGACCACAAGGGCAGGATCACCGGAATGGCGAGGAAAAACAGAAATGGACCGGGGTACCTCTCCAGAGGAACCCACCATGAAACAAGAACGGAACACACAACGGCTGCCAGGAGCCACACCATGACCCAGGACGCCGGGACCGTGGCAAAGACCCAGCGCCAGCTGACCAGGGTGTTGGTATCCAGAAAACGACAGATATAAAGAATCGGAAAAACGAGCAGCGTGACAACTGAGAGAAGCAGGACGCTTTCAAGTACCTTGAGCTTGCCCACGCCAGGAAAATCCCCCCATCAGGATCACAGAACAATCACCTTGTCCGCATTATGGTTCATTGCGGCGTTATTGTACTGACTGCTGCGTTCAATCGCTTCGGGAACCCCCTCTTTATTGACACCCAGCTCGATGGCGCTGTGATCGCAGTAGCTCATCGACACCCTGGCCAGTCCCGAGAGAGAGAGGCATTCCGGATCTTCCAGAAGCCTTGTCCCTTCGTCCATGGCAAAGATGGTCACTTCGTGCCCCTTGTCGCTCGCGGCCCGGGTGATTCCCGAAAGAGCCTGAAAGCACTTGTCCGTATTCACCAGTATACCGAGTTTCATACCCTGCTCCCTAAATAATTATTCTCAGCTGCAGGCTACCAAGAAACGACCCGATCGGCGGCGGCAATTGCCGCGACGATCCTGCCATACTCCCTGTTTTGCTCAAGATCTATGGTTTCGATCTTGTGGAGTTTTTTCTGTGCAGTCAGAATTTTCTGCAAGGTAGGATCCGGTTTTCCCTTCAGCAGGTACAAAATGGTCATACCCCTGTCTCCTTTTTTCATGATCGGCCAGTCGCGTAACCGGCACCCCGTTTGTAATCAATAGGCAAGTACGTGGTCATACTCCGGGAGCCTGATCCCGATCTCCTCATCGGTAAGATACGCAAGCCCCACGTTGTCCTTCACATTGGAATACGCATTCATCTCCATGTCTTTGATGGTCTCCAGATAGAGCCCATTGTTTCCCGATTCATCAATCTTCCGGTCAAGCACATAGACATCAATCTCGTCATCCATCAGGATGATCCCGACCGCCATTCTCAGGGCTTCACCCTGCCTGTCTCTGACCAGCACCGCAATTTTTTTGGTCATCACCGCCTCCATAATCCATCCGCCATACATGCAGCCGTTTTCACCAACCGGGAAAACATGCCCGGCGGCCAAGACTTTCCGCCGGGCATGTCGAGGGCCTTCCTGCTGCCGCCAAACCAGGCCGGCCTGATGAAGGAGGATGGCACATATTATTTCCTGATTATAAAACTTGAGAGCCCGTTTTCCTCCCTGGTCTCAATAACTTCATAAAGACTGTTTCGGCAGAGAGCCAGAATCGCCTTCCGGACGGAACGCTCACTGCATATCACCTCCAGAGTTTCACCCCGGACCAGGTCACCAAGCCTCTTTCTGGTGATCAGGCTCGGATTGGGACCAAGCATTCCGGAGAGATCGAGCACCCTGTCAATTTTTTTCGCCTCACCCATCCGCTGTTTCTCCAGAAAGCCGAACGCCCGGCATCTATTCACAGGCTCGTTTAAAATCAACCCCCCTGCCGATCTGTGAATTTTGCAAAGATAATGCCAAGAGGAATCTTCTGACCCGCAACCGGCTCCACATGCGGAGAGAACATGCCTCTCACCACATCTCTGCCAGGGCGGTATTGTGCCATTCGGCACAGCAAGACAATCCTGGATGTGCGAAAAGGCCCAGACGAGGTCGGCAGAAACAGTGTCCTGAGCGCTGAATGCTGGCATCAACATGCCACACGTCATGGCTCGGAGAAGAAGCATCAACCGATCTGAAAATTGACAACCGGGCTGTAATACTGTTCCATACATTGTGGTATGGATTGTGCATTTTTGGTTTCCCGTCCATGCAAAAAATATCAGGAGAAAAGCAAATTCTTGATGAACTGGCCCTCCTACTATACCGATAAAGGATTCCTGCTCGATTATCACACGGGCGAGGAATTTCTTATCGCTTCAATCTGTCTGATCATCGCCACCAGATTTATCCTGATGCATCACCGAACCCCCGGCCTTGATCATGTTCACAAGAGCCGGGCGATGCTTTTCTCCGCCTCCTTCCTGATTTTAGGGATCAGCAGCTTCTTCCATGCGGTTATCCACCTGAACCACCTGAACCTGAACCTCCTGTACCAGACCCTGCTGGGATATTGTTTCGGCCTCCTGACCTTTATCGT
The DNA here is from genome assembly GCA_018823285.1 of Pseudomonadota bacterium. Taxonomy (NCBI): domain Bacteria; kingdom Pseudomonadati; phylum Pseudomonadota; species Pseudomonadota bacterium. Next base: position 50,896 of record JAHJIQ010000007.1, on the reverse strand, counting down.
GGCCATCTCTTCTGAAAATCCCGGTCGGAAAAAGATCCTTCTGCTCTGTTATCTGCCCCTGCTTGGCTTTCTGGTTCCCGATATTTACGAGAAATTCCCGATCTTCGGCCAGTTCCGACCGCTGGTCTGGATCAGTGTCGCCTATTTAAGCGGGCTGGTCTGCATGCTGCTCTTTGCCGCATTTTACCGGACCCGCAAAATAGAAATTCTCTGGTCGGCAATCGGTTTTCTCCTGCTCTGCATTTCTGCAACCTTCCTTTTCTTCCCGGCCCCCATAGGCTCTGCCGTCTGGCTGCACGGGCATCTGTTCCGGCCGGTAGGCTTTATGATTCTCCTCTTCAGCATCAACCGGACGACCTTCACCACTCTCGGCTCAAGCATTCTCTTCCGGGCCCTGACCGCCTTCAGTCTCCTGACCGCCGTCCCCCTGATTCTCTTCGGCACGGTAATTTTTTACGAGAACATAAGCCCCCTCGACCTTGAAGGCCGGAGGCTGCTGGTTTTCATCCTGATGCTGATCTCTTTTGCGGCCACCCTTGTTTTCGGCCTGGGGCTGATCATCAGACTTGTCCGACCGATCCTCCTTCTCAAAAATTCCGTCGACCGGCTGGTCGACGAAGGTTTCAACAGAAACATCCCGGTTTCCGGGACCGATGAAATTGGCGAGTTGTCGAACGCCTTCAATGAAATGGTCATGAAACTCGGCCACGCCGTCGACGAGCAGGAAAGATTGTGCCGGCTCGCCGCAACCGGGGAGCTCGCGGCAACCCTCGCCCATGAGATCAAAAACCCGCTAAACGCCATCGGCGGGGCGGCAGGTTATATCCGGAAAAACTACAGCGGCAGCCTTATCGAAGAGTTCACCGGGGTCATTAGCGATGAGGTTTCACGCATCAACAAGCTGACCGGGACATTGCTCGGTTTTGCCAAACCCATGGTCCAGGAGCTGGCCCCGAACGACCTGGGCGAGATTGTCCGCACCACCCTTTCCCTGCTGGGTGAAGAGGCCAGAAGCCATGGCATCACTCTCGTTTCCGATATCGACTCCTCGCTTCCACCCGTTCATTGTGACCAGAACCAGATCAAGCAGGTGCTGATCAATCTGCTGATCAATGCCTTTGACGCCATCGACCGGGATGGCAAGGTCTCTATTTCGACACTTGCCGTCCAGGGAAAAGTCCATCTTGTTGTAGAAGATGACGGATCGGGCATCGCCCCGGACAAAATCAGACATGTCTTCAATCCTTTTTATACCACCAAGACCAGGGGCACCGGCCTGGGCCTGGCCATTTCCAAAAAGATCGCCAGGGAGCACCGGGGCGATCTTGTCCTGGAAAGCACCGAAGGGCAAGGCAGCAAATTCACGCTCATCCTGCAAGGAGGATAACCGCTGATGTCATATAAAATTCTGCTGGTGGACGACGAGATCAATTCCCTGAAGGTTCTGTCCGCCGCGCTCTCGGGCAAAGACAAGGTTGTGGAAACCGCCCGCTCCGGTGAAGAGGCACTTGAGCTGTGCAAAAGCACTCACTACGACCTTGTTATCTCCGACTACAAGATGGCGGGAATGAACGGCGAAGAGCTCCTGGAAAAGGTCAAGACCATGACCCCGGAGACGCCCTTCATTCTGCTCACCGCGTTCGGCACCATTGAACTTGCCGTGAACGCCATGCGCAAGGGTGCATACACCTATCTTACCAAGCCGGTAAAGCTGAACGTCATGGAAAGCGTGGTCAATGATGTGCTTTTCCCGCGTGAACGCGACGAGGATGACGAAACACCCGGCAGGCATCAGTTCCTGAATATCATCGGCAAAACCAAACCGATGCAGGAGGTCTTCTCCCTGGTCCGGAGGGTTGCCAAGACCGATGCCAACATTCTGATTCTCGGAGAATCGGGAACCGGCAAGGAACTGGTGGCCAGGGCTGTCCACTATTCATCTCTTCGCGCCGACAAGCCGTTTATCCCCATCGATTGCACGACCATCCCCTCCGAGCTGATGGAAAGCGAGTTGTTCGGCTACGAGAAAGGGGCTTTTTCCGGGGCCGGAGAACGCAAGATCGGCCTGATCGAAATGGCCCATGGCGGCACAGTTTTCCTGGACGAAATCGGCGATCTTGATTACGCGCTTGAAAAAAAACTGCTCCGCTTTCTCCAGGAAAGAGAGATCCGCCGGGTGGGTGGCAAAGAAAGTATCATGGTCGATGTCAGGGTCATCTCCGCCACCAACCGGGACATTGAAAAAGATGTCGACTCCGGCGATTTCCGCACCGATCTTTATTACCGTTTGAATGTAATCACCATCAATGTGCCCCCCCTGCGGGAAAGAAAGGACGACATCTCGCTGCTGGCCAATTATTACCTCGACCACTTCTGCCGCAAGAACAAGAAAAAAATACACGGGATAGACCGGGAAGTATTTGATATCCTTAAACAATATGACTGGCAAGGCAACGTCCGGGAACTGGAAAACGTTATGGAGCGGGCAGTCATCCTCTGCCCTCACGATTCAATCAATATCGAGTGCCTGCCCTGTAAGATCAGGGCCACCGGCGAGGAAGAGTGCCTTGAACTAAACGAGCTGAACCTGCCGGAAATGGAAAAAAAGATCATCAGAAAAGCCCTCGACAAGGCGGCATGGAACCAGTCCAGCGCGGCCGTCATCCTGGGCATTTCCAGAAAGCAGCTACGCACCAAGATGAAAAATCTCGGCCTGCTTCAACCCTGAATCAGATGCACTTCAGCATGGATTTGTCATTATGAGCAAGATCAAAAAACTCCAGTCCTTGAAGGAAAAGATGATCGCCCTGCAGTCCGGCAATTATGATGTGGAAGAGGAAAATCCGCAGATCGTCAAATGCTGGGAACGACTCGGCTGTGAAAAAAAAGATTGCCCGGCTTACGGCAGACTCCGATGCTGGTCCATCGCCGGAACCAGCTGCCACGGAGCTGTTCAGGGGGAATTCGCCCAGAAGCTGGGAGATTGCCGCAAATGTGTGGTCTACAAGGAGTCGTGCGGGGACGAAATCAGTGAATTTGTCGAGGTCTTCAACCAGATGGTCAAGGACCTGAAATTCAATCTCTCGGAACAGGAAAAAAACGATCGGCAGCAGGCAAAAGACGCTCGCACCGCTGAACTCGGCAACATGATCGCCGCCGTGGCCCATGAAACAAGGAACCCCCTGCATTCAATCGGCATCGCCGCCTCGTATCTGAAAAAAAATTTCCACGGGGAGCTCGTCACCGAATTCCTGAACGTTATTGAAGAAGAGGTCAAGAAGCTGAACACCCTGACCTCGATATTCTTAAGTTTTTCCAATCCGGCCCCGCTGGCACTCGAACCATGCGACATCAACAGCGTGACCCGTACAGCGGTTGATGAATTTTCAAATTCCGTGGACAACCTGAAAAAACCGGTGCTGCTCAGGCTGGCGGAACACCTGCCACTGACCCCTTGCGACACCGCAAGAATGCGTGAAGCGCTGACCAAGCTCCTTGAGAACAGCGTGGAATCCTCTGCGGCAAATACAGAAATTCTTGTGGGCACGTCCACCGACGGGAAAACGGTAAGAATTTCAGTTACGGATCATGGCCCCGGTATCTCCCAGGAAGAACAGAAAAACATCTTCAAACCTTTTTACACAACAAAAACAAACGGCCCCGGTCTTGGCCTGCCTATCGTGGAACGTACCGCCAGGGAGCATAATGGATCGGTCAGTGTTGACAGTCAACCCGGACAAGGTTCGACTTTCACGATCTCTCTTCCCATTGGTCCGGCAATACATAATCAACCCGCAGGAGGCACTTCATCGTGAAACACATTGTCCCATTTTATTTACTTGTGACCCTTCTGGTCGGCAGCCCTTTATATGCAAGCACTGCATTGAACTTTTCATTCACCGATCTGGAAGGAACCACGTACATCCTGAGCGACCTCAAAGGAACGCCCCTGGTGATAAACATCGGCTCGCACTGGTGAAAAAAATGTAAAGCCGAAGCCCCTGAGTTACAGCGGGCATACCAGGTTTACAAGGACAGGGGCGTTCTTTTTCTCGGCGCTTTTACACTGAGCAAAGACAAGGATATCCGGAAATTCGCGAAAGAGTTTCACTTGACCTATCCGGTCGGCCCGGAAGATGGAATCGCCGAAACCCTCGGCGCCAAAGGGATTCCGGAGACTTATTTTATTTCAAGGGATGGACGGATCGAAAAGAAAATCTCACATAGCATTCATTATTCCGAACTTGTAACCGGTATTGAAGAAATTCTGAAATAAGCACTGGAAAGGAGATAAAAATGGACAATAAACTCGTCGGCGGAGGCGCAGTCACCTCTGCACTCGCCTACGCCTTCTGCTGACAACTCCCTCTGCTCCTGGCCAGTTTCGGCCTGGGAAGTTTTACCCTGTCCATGTGGTTTGCCAGATACCGCTGGCTCTTTCTCGTTGCCACTGTTGTCTTGCTTGGTTTTGCCTATTACCGGGCCTACAAAGCTCGGGAACACGCCAGCCCCTGGAGCATGCCGCTTCTACATGGCGTAACGGTCTTCAGTCTGGGCATGATCGCATACTCTCTGTTTGTAAAATGAGCTGAAGGAGGATAGATATGACTGATAATGAGAATACAATTTCAAATCCCCGTTGTTGACCCTCGAAGGGAAATGCCGGCGGTCGTCGGCAAGAAAGCCCGGGCTTCCTCACAACCCTTCTGAGTTTCTTCAGTCGTTTGAAGAAACAACACTTCCCGAGCTCGTGTGAAATATCAGCCTCGGATAATTTCAACACCATCAGAGATGCCATCCGAAGCAAGTATGCGGCCGTGGCTGTCTCTGCTGAAGGAAAATTCCAATACCCCACCGGTAAAAATGGGGCGCTGGCACTGAACTATGACCAAATCATTGTGGAGAATTCCCCCGCGGAATTACTTGCGTCTTTCTGCAGCGTGGGAAACCCGTTTTCAATTGATGCGATTCCACCCGGCAGTCAGGTTCTCGATATCGGCTGTGGCGGCGGGTTTGATATGATTGTTGCCGGCAGGCTGGTTGGCGAAAAAGGCAGGGTCTGTGGTATTGATCTCACTGAAGAGATGGTCAATCGGGCCCGAAAAAATATGGAACTCGCGAACATCAGAAACTTTGAACTCCATCATGTCGATACAGATAATATCCCATATCCTGACCAGACCTTTGACGTTGCCATCTCCAATGGGGTCATCAATCTTTCTCCCCGGAAAAAACAACTCTTTACGGAAATCCGGCGGGTTCTTAAACCGGGGGGAAGGCTGCAGTTCGCCGATATTATTCTCAAAAAAGAGTTGCCTGACTCGCTGGCGGCAAGCCCTGAAGCCTGGTCACAATGAATCGGCGGCACGGTCCCGGTCGGGGACCAGCTCAAGATGATGCAGGAGGCAGGTTTCCAGAATGCAGAGTTTCTTGGTGAAACAGGTTTTTCCACTTCCGAGTATACCGGCGGGGCTCTGTTCAAAGGTTACAGGGAACAATAGATCGGCAAAATCATGCGAAATAAAAATTACCCGCTGATCAAGGCAATACTTCTGATTCTCTTTCTGCTCTCTTCCCTACTCATTTTTCGGCTTACCCCTGTCGGGCAGTATATCGAGCCGCAGGCGCTGCGGAATTTTGTTGCCGCCAACAGCTTTGCCTCGCCAATAATTTTTATTCTTATCTATGGCTTCGGCATCTCCATGTTCCTGCCCGCGAGTTTTTTTACCGCCATGGGCGCGATGCTGTTCGGCTTGTCAGGAGGAATCATCTGCAACTTTGCCGGCGCAATGCTCGGCGCCTCAATGAGTTTCTGGATTGGTCGTTATCTGGGGAGAGATTTTGCAGCCTCAGTGGCAGATGATCGATTAAAAATGTACGACGGCAAAATTACCGAGAACGGCTTTACAACCACCCTCTATCTCCGCCTCATTTTCTTTCCTTTCACCCCGCTCAACTTCAGTATGGGACTGACCGGAGTGACCTTCAGTCAATTTTTCTGGGGGACGTTCTTCGGCAAGATCGGGAGCGGCATCATCCTGACTTTCTTTTTCGTGGCATTAACCGAGGTGTGGCTCAGCGGCCGATGGGAAACATTGCTCTCCTGGCAGAATCTGTTGGCAGTATTTCTTTTTGCAGCATCTTTTTTTATCCCGAAAGCCGCCAGACATCTGAATCCCGCTGGACTGCAACCCGCTACAAGGTCACCTTCACCTGGCCCCAACGTCTTCCGGTAGGTGCGAGAAATCTTCGACATTCAAACGGCAGCGCCTGGAAACGGTTACAACCTGTGCATCCTCAATAATGGTGGAGCCTGTTTGATATCCCTGACGATGCTTGCCCGCAGGTCCTGCGAATCTCTTTTCTTGTGAACTCTGACCCGGTGATGAACCACGAGCTCCAGAAGCTCTTCTTTGCTGTTGGCAAAAAATGCCCCGGTACAAATCTCCTCGCCAGGATTATCACGGCAATCGATAAAATAACGTTTCATATCCAACCCTCCTTTCACACCCTGCGGGTATAAGTTTCGTATGAGCAGACAAGCTGCTCAACTTAAGCTTATCGGGACAGGCAACGGAAGCGGCACTGCAGCTGGAACCCGGTTTCACTTTTTCAGCAACCCACTGTCCGTTATCCCATTTATGGACCACATCATTGAAACCCATGTTCCCACAAACATTGAAGTAAAGTCAAGATGACTTCATTTCAGACAACCGCAGCGGCCTATAACCTCCAATATCACTGGAAAACGTAAAACCAGGGGGCTTATCAGGGACCCGGCAGACAATACAGGAATACGTCGGAATCTCAGTCTCTGAGATGAAACAACAGGCGGCCCCAGAATCCTGGCGGCTTCACTTCGTTGGTGTATCTGTTCAGATCGAAAATTCCGGCTGTTTCCGGCTCGTCCTTTTTGAACCGTTCATTGAAAAAGTCGGATATCTCCCAGAACTTCAGGTCAGAACGGTTCACCCCGAACTTTTGAAAGAATCTATAGTATGAATCGGGCTTCTCGGCGATGCTGTCGAGCATTCTGAAAAATTGCGGAGCTTCAGTTAATTCCACCTGCAGAAAAGTATTGGGATAGGCACCAAGAAACCCTTTACGGAAATGGACCGTATCCTTGTCTTTGTTCAGGCGCCAATTTTCTCCCTTGATGAACTCGACATCCTCATGATAGCGGTTGAGGATCATGGTATACACCAGGTCCTCCTGCCCTTCCCGTGTAAAACGAATAAAGACGACATCCCCTTTTGCCGGAATTCCTTTGGCAAAACCGCCGCTTCGGTGGGACAGTTTTCGAAACTCCAGATCAAGATCTTTCTCGGAGGAGATTTTTTCTGCCGGTGTTCGGTCAAGATCATCGTCATGGAAATTGATCCCGTCATAACCATAGCCAATATCCGGGTGCAGTCGATTGCTTATGACCTGGTCAAAAAAATCATCCTTGTAATCCACCGGATTTCCCCGGATTTCCGGGTAATAGACTCCGGTCTCGATCCCATTCTCCAACATCTCAACCTCGTCGGAGGCAAACCAGTAGGAAAGCATGGTCGGATACCAGAGCCGCAATACCGGATCGCGAGCTTCAGCCGGCAGGAAATCAAGAAACAGCATTTCTCCCTCCCGTCGCTGCAGATCCATATACATTCTGATCCCAGCCTGCTCTTTGACATTGCCGAAGACATTAAACCCGGCCACCAGATTATAATAGAGCCTCTCAAACAAAGGGAAGTCTATCACCCAGCCGCTTCTGGGGTACCCACCCACCGGCCCTGCAATCACCGTGGCGCTGTCAAAATGCCGGTAAATGGTCAGAAACGGGTCTGACTCTGCACGATCTCCGTCCCAGATATTTCCAAGCACCTGCCCCTCCGGATAAGCTTCCTGATAGGCAATCGCCCTGTTGATCACGTATCTTTTCTGTGCCTCCGCATAGGGAAGATATGCTCCCAGGATCGATCTGCCACGGTCTTCAATGGGCATCCGCAGATTGGCAATGTTCCGCTCCAGATACTCAGAATCATTGACCGCAAGATCAACCTCCGGATCGAGGAACATCACCCAGAAATGGTCATTGATAACATTCAGGGCAATCTGCCCTTTACAGACCGGGCCGCGAATGAAGGTCATGATGAAATACCGGCTGTCATCAAGGAGAAACCGGTAACGGGAGCGGGGTGGAATCTGCCTGAAGGTCCAGAAGGGATTGGCCGACCCATCAGGATCGTAGCCCGGATCGATAATGGTTTCTCCCGGCCAGTCCGGTTCCAGAAAAAGCTCCCGATAACGGGCCATTCGCGCGTCGCTTAATCGATAGATGATGTGGGTCTTGAAGACGATGGTGCTATGCTCTTTGAGAAAGCGATAAAAGAACGTCCCGCCGGGATCGTCATACGGTTTCTCGGTATCGATCTCATCCACCGGCTGCGGGGCGGGAGTGCGCGAGCGCACCAGACGGAAAAAATCACCTGGAATCTCTTCAAATCCGATATGGGCAAGAAAAAGATGCTCATAGATATAGCGGGCAGTCACCACCGTTTTGGGAGAATCGTCATTAAGAAAATCCTCCCATCTGTTGATGACCGCTTCACCCATCTCGCCATTGGCAGGGATCTTCAGAATCCTGTCCGCTTCCGGACTCGGCCCTTTGGCGCCTGCAGCCAGCCAGGCTTTCAGGGTTCGCCGCTCATCCTTGCTGATCTCGGGGAAACCAAACGGCATCCCGGCGTGGGGATTTTTCCGCATGAATTTTTTCAGTTCGCGATCAGACTGTGAGCAGACCAGATCCTTGGCCTCGGAATCGTACTCTCCTTTGACCTCAGGATTTCCCTGCTTAAGATCAAGCAGCTGATACATGAATGAATCAGGGCCAAGCCCCTTTTCGTGACCGGTCACATCGACGAAATCACGCTTTCGCCATCCTTCAGTGGTAGTCTCGTCAATAAAGAGCCTGGTCGGGGCGACGGCTTCAAGACGTGTTCCATTATAGACCCTGGTCTTGGTCGCTCCCCGGCAGACCCCCTCATAGGAGGTCATCTTGAGCTGGCACGGGGAGTTGTAGCAGGAATGGCAGCCGACACAGCGGCGGTCAAAGATGGTCTGGATATCTCGCTGATAGTCCAGCGTCTCACCAAACTCCTGCAACTCTGCCAACTCTGCTGGAGAGGGAGGAGGAACCACCGGCCCTTTCTCGAAAACAGCACAGCCGGACAAGATTGTCACTGCCACGACAAACAACACAACACTCAGGATATGTTTCTTCATCAAACTCCCAGTTGCAACAGTTTGTCGCAGCAACAACCCTCAGGGTATAAACTCCATTTTCGAGCTAAGGGACATGCGGCTCAATTGGTAATTTCAATATTTCTGATGCCGAGATGATTTTTACTTTCAGCCATCCTGATTTTTCAGGATTGGGAGGAAGGGCACCAAGAATGGAAAGTTTCTCCGTCAAAAATTCGTTCAGATTTATTTTCTTAGACCCGGACGACAATTCAACCCCGATCATCCCGACCACTGTTGCCAGTGCATCAATGTCTTCAATGATAACCGAAGCCCAGAGCATATGTACAGCACTCGGATTTATTTTCGGGTCCGCGGACCAGCATGCTTTCGGCTGCTGGAGCACTCCTGCTTTTTTAACCAGCGCCACAGCAAGCCTGCGTTTGAGATCCTCCTGGTCCGGCACCCTGTTCTGACCCAGAAGGTGTATCATCTCACTGAACATGATATGTCGCCATCAGCCAAATGGTTTGATCATAAAAAAAGGGGTGATGGTTTCTCCGACCATCACCCCTTTCAACCGCTCATTGACTCCTGAGTTCAAACCGTCAGGTCGTCTCTGACAATTCTCCGTGGCCCGCCATGACCTGCTGAAGCCCAGTCCCTGATCGGGGCAATACGGTCCATATCTTTTTTCTTTCCCGTTCTCTCAAGGCGATCGTGGATTGACTGCCAGATACAGGGGACATCCTTATTGATTTCACACTTGCCGTCCTGGGAACCGCCACATGGACCATTCATCAGACTCTTGGCACATCGAGCAACCGGGCAAAGTCCGCCGGTCAGGTGGAGGATACAGTTACCGCAGCCTGCGCACTGCTCAGTCCACACTCCCTGCTCCGCCGAACCGCCGAAACAACTGGTATTAACTGCCGGATACACGATAGCCATCGGTCTTAAGTTGGCGATGAAGTTCACCCCGACCCCGCAGGCCATGGATACGATCGCATCGTACTTGCCGTCCCACTGATCAATGGCATCGACATATTCCTTGTCGCATTGCCGAACCATTGTGGCCTCAACAGTTTCCAGGGTTCCTCCTTCTTTCTGGCGTCCCAGTCGCAACAGTGAAGCCAGGATCTCTACTTCCCGCTCCCCGCCGGCTGAACAGACGGACACGCATCCGCGACAACCAAGGACCAGAACACGCCTGGCATCACCGATCATTTCAACTATTTCATTAACGGGCTTACGCTCGGCTATAATCATTACTTCTTACCTCCCTTCCTGGCAGCCTTTTTAACCGGTGCCTTGGCCGCTTTTCCGGCAGGTTTTGCCGCAGCTGATTTTGCACTGACCGATTTTTTAGCGGCAGCTGGTTTTTCGACCACCTTTTTTGCCGTCTCTTTACCCGCTTTCTTTTCCGCCTTGTCAGCCACAGGTTTCATCGCGTCTCTGAAAGGACTGGGGCCCATTTCGAGAACCCGTTCCATCATTATTTTTGCCGTCTCGATGAACTCCGGATGAAAGCCTCTTTCAAGATGAGACATTTCGATTCTGTCTCCTCCAGCTCCTAATTCCTCCAGGGCCTTTTTAACGGCAGAAACACGGTGAGCGGCTCTCTGGCTGCCCATCAGGTTATGGCATTTATCGACCGGGCAACCGACGACACAGACCCCATCGGCACCTTTTTCAAAGGCCTTGAGGATGGTGCTGACCTGTAATTTGCCGGAGCATGAAAGCCGATTGATAACAGCGCCTTCCGGAAAGCCACTTTTCCGCAATCCATCATCACCCTCGGCAATGGCCTGCTGCGAGGTATAGTGACAACAAAACACCTGTATATTTGGAGTAAAACTCATGCGCGCTCTCCGTTATTTTCCGGTTCCGCAGGCAACGATCAGTCGCTCGTCCTCGGATTCATTCATTTTAATCGTCTGGGCCGGACACTCGGCCGGACAGATCCCACAACCCCGGCACTTCCTCGGATCAATTGCGGCAACCCCGTTATCATCAATCACCGGAACCTGCCAGGGGCAGACCCGAACACAGGTCAGGCAAGCGACGCAACCATCCCTCTCAACCCAGGCAACTTTTCCTTTATCACGCAAATCCTGCTCGGTGACAAACCCCTTGTCCAAAGCCATTTCCCTGATCGCTGACATGATATCGGAAAATCTGACATCCTGGGGGCAGACAAAGACACAACTACGGCATTTTGAACAGTGCCAGATCAGGTCGGACTTCATCAACCTGTCTTTCAACCCCATCCGAATCATGTGAATGATTTTCCGTGGATCAAACTCCGGGATAGCCTGACTTACAGGACAGATACCACTGCAGGCACCGCATGAAAAACAGCTGTTAAGGTGTTCCCCTCCCGGCAACCCGATAACTTCCGCACTGAACGATGCGTTGATTTCTTTGCTGCTTATGCCCATAAAAAACCTCTGGTTCTGATAAATATATGATATTGCAGTAATTTCTATACTAAAAAACCGATTCTCTTCAGGGGAACCGCGCAAAATGAAGCGCGGTTCAGTATGCTACCCAATAGCCTTTTTTTTGTCAACAGCTCTGAAAACCCGCACCGTTTGCGGGGCAACCCTCCGGTCAAACTAGAAAACGAAACTCCCCCTTCCCCAGAAGGTCCTGCAGGTGAAGAACGCCTACCAAACGACCATCGCGCCTTTTGACCGGCAGAATTGTGATTTCGTGGCGCTGCATGATACTCAGGGCATCAGCGGCAAGAAGACTCTCCTCAATTGTTTTGGGGTTTGGACTCATCGCCTCCGCTATCTCCATGCCAGCGAGGTTTTTCCCCTGGGAAACTATTCTTCGGATATCGCCATCGGTAATAATCCCAACCATATCTTCGCCGCTCATGATCAGCACCGCACCGAGATTCCGGTCATTCAGGACCCTGATCGCTTCAACAAGCGGTGAAGCAACAGATATCTGGGGAATCCGGTCCCCGGTCATCATAACCTCGGCAACTTTAATCTTCAGACGTTCGCCAAGGCTTCCGCCTGGATGATTCCGCCTGAAATCACTGGCTTTAAACTTTTTGCAATTCAGCAGAACAACGGAAAGCGCATCTCCCATCACCAGGGCAGCTGTTGTGCTCGCCGTAGGAGCCAACCCCAGAGGACAGGCCTCGCGCGGAACCGCGACCCTCAAGACCGCATCTCCAAACCCGGCCAGACTTGACTCCGGATTCCCGGTCATGGCGATAATGCCGACCCCTCTTTTTTTCAGACTGGGCAGCAGGATATTCAATTCGCTTGTTTCACCGCTATAGGAAATAGCCAGGACAACATCTCGCTCATCAACAAGACCAAGATCCCCGTGCATTGCTTCAACCGGATGGAGAAATCCGGAAGCAGTCCCGGTACTGTTCAGGGTGGCGGCGATCTTCTGCCCGATAAGCCCGGATTTGCCGATCCCGGTTATAATGACCCGGCCGGTGCAAGCCATGATCATATCGACCGCCTTGTTGAATCCGGGTCCCAACTGATCCAGTAGAGAGGTGACCCCCTCTGCTTCTATCCTGATTACTTCTCTGGCCTGATCAATATACATCCCGGCAACCCTGCTCTCATTTATTTGCAACAGCTACAGCCTAAAGCGAGTTTGTGGAAATCCTTGTCCGGTTCAACCGGATAATCGCCGGTGAAACAGGCCAGACAGAATTTGTCCGCCCTGTCGCCGGTGGCTTTGACAAGCCCCTCAACACTCAAATAGGCCAGAGAATCAAGATCAAGATAGTCTCTGATCTCATCCACGGTTTTTTCGTTAGCGATCAATTCTCCGCCGGAAGGGAAGTCTATCCCGTAATAGCAGGGGTTGCGGGTGGGCGGGCAACTGATTCTCATATGAACCTCTTTCACCCCAACTGCACGCAGCGATTTGACCCTGCTTCGCCCGGTAGTCCCGCGAATAATTGAATCCTCGATAATGATGACCCTTTTCCCCTCCAGGAATGAACGGATGGGATTTAATTTTACCCGCACCGAGAAATCTCGCATCGACTGGGTTGGCTGGATAAATGTTCTGCCGACATAGTGATTTCTGATCACTCCCATCTCAAGCGGTATCCCTGAAGCCTGGGAATAACCTATCGCTGCATAGTTGCCGGAATCAGGAAATGGCATGACAAAGTCGGCGTCAACGGGAGATTCAACGGCGAGCAACTCACCCATTTTTTTTCTGCATTGATAAACATTGGCGCCAAAGATATCGCTGTCCGGGCGGGCAAAATAGACATGCTCGAAAATACAGCAACTTTCCCTCTCCGCCTTCTCCATATGCAAGGAATTCAGACCCGTATCGTCGATGATCAGTATCTCGCCGGGTTCAATATCCCGAACATATGTCGCTTCGACCAGGTCAAGGGCGCATGTTTCCGATGCTACAATATACGAACCATTGTTCAACTTGCCGAGACACAGGGGGCGAAACCCGTTCGGGTCTCTCACCGCCACCAGTTTATTCTCGGTCATGAGAACCATTGAGTAGGCGCCTTTGATTATTTTTACGGTCTCGCCAATCGCATTTTCAAAACCGAGATGTGAAGACTTGGCCAGAAGATGAATAACGACCTCACTGTCCATGGTCGACTGAAAAATTGACCCGTCTTTTTCGAGCTCTTCCCTTAAACTTCTTATGTTGACCAGATTCCCGTTATGGGCCACTGAAAGGGTGCAACCAAGATGGGTTGCCGTAAAAGGCTGGGCGTTGACAATTGTTGATTCGCCGGTGGTCGAATATCGCACATGGCCGATGGAGATATGTCCGACAAGGGATTGCAGGATCTCTTCACTGAATACTTCCGGCACCAGCCCCATCCCCCGATGCTGATGGATCATCGCACCATCGGAGGTAACAATGCCTGCGCTCTCCTGCCCACGGTGCTGCAGGGCATAAAGCCCGAAATAAGTGAGTTTTGCTGAATCCGGATGGCCGAATATCCCGCACACCCCACATTCATCACGAGGTCTGTCCGGAACAGGTTGCATTACCATGCTATTCACCTCTGGGAATCTTAAGGCTGTCAAGAAGCATCGAAAATACCTAATATTTTCAAAAACTTAACCGCACAATAGTGTTCCTGCCGCCAGCAACGGCCGGATTGAAAAAAGTGGACATGATACCCTTTTTTTTATGCTTCGGGAACACTTTTTTTTTACAGGAAAGATAGCTACTTACGCTGTTTGTGGTGGTCTCTGCCGGCAAAGAAATTTGCCCATGCGGAAGTGTTGCACAATGACCAGTCCCGGGGAGGAATAAAACCTTTTTTCAGACATTCACTTTTCCGATTATTTGCCAGCCGCTCATACACCTGCACATAGAAACATCTTTTCCTGCCAGGGAAGACCTCACACCAGCCGTTGCTGCTTCCCCCACAAGGACCATTCAGCAGATATTTTGCACATCCGGATTGTGGACACACATAGGCAAGATCGTCCAGCGTACAATCACCACAATCCTTACAGCCGACCAGAATGAGCTTCGCAAGATATTCAAGACGGTGAAATGATCCGGAGCCATCTTCCGCGACCAGTGTTTCACAGGTTTTTTTAGCTACATCATATAAAATCCCACTCTCCGAAAAAACCGCATCATGGACAAGATCGGCAAATGTATAGGGCAATGACCATTGATACTTCCGTCTTGATGAATGCTCAGGGCTGTTCAGGCCGCTGGCCTGATTTTTCTCAAAATAATAAAAAGGTTTTCTGACTCCATAATTTGGGCAGGCGGAAAATTCCGGCAAAAACCCGGGCCAGTCATCAGCCCACTGTTCGGCATCGGTCAGCAGCTGGTCAACCTCGCTGAATTCCAGCCCGGGGCCACCGATATGCACCCCATCATAACCCAGACCCTTCAGAACACACAAAAGCCGCGCACCCCTTTCCAAGGATGCCTTTCTCCCTTTGTCGAAACTTGAGAATTCCTGCCGCAGCATTTCATAAAATTCATCGGTGAGAACAACCCCGGGCACCTTTCCCCGATTCATCAACTTTGCCACAAAAGGGGTCGGGATAAAGACATTACCGAGCATGGGCAGGTCCAAGGACTCTTCCTGCCGGTATTGGATAAGTTCGTGGAATTTGCGAGCATCAAAGCCAAGCTGGGTAATGGCAAAGTCCGCCCCGGCTGAAACCTTCCTGTGCAGCTTGAAATACTGCCCGATCTGCTCGGCTTCTGAATACTTGAAAGGAGAAACCGCCACCCCTTTGAAAAAAGAAGTGCTTTCAACACCACTCAGATCAGGACACCAGGGCCCAGCCTCGTTATGATCCGAGTTCAAATGGCCAATGAGATCAAGAGCGTGGATTGTATCGAGATCAAAAACAGGTTTGGGGTGGCCACGATATCCCTTTTGCGGATAATCCCCGGCAATGACCAGAAGATTTTGCAACCCTTCGCGATCCCAGGCAAGGAGGAGACTTTCCATCTGATTGCGGTTTTTGTCTTTACAGGAGAAGTGGATGATCACATCAAGACCGGTTTCCATGATCTCAACACCCAGAACTTCCGGAGACAAGGCGGGATGCCCCCCGGCATTCTCGGTAATGCTGACCGCCTGCATCCTGCCGTCAGCAAAGGCATCTCGGGCAAACCTGATGGCTTTCTCCTGGGCTGCACTGCGGACACCCCTGCTCGGGACAAGCTCCATGGTAATCGTGAATTCTTCAGGATCTCGAAGAGACTGTCTGAATCTTGAATGAACTGAATCGGCCAAAGCTTCCCTCCTGTAAACAACAAATCCATTTTGCTCTTCTGATCACCTGCCACTCTATTCAAATGAAGATACCTGATAATTTCCTTTGGCGGAAGCTCTTCCCCCGGGTATCAATATAGAATAGATTTTCCGATCAGCAGAGGAGATGATGAGTAATCAGACCGACAACCGATATGCCTCAGCAGAAGTGTATGACCAGCGGGCGAAAGAATATGATGCCTGGTTTGAAAACAACCCTCTTTTCGCAAGTGAATTGGTCGCATTGCAAAACATCAGGCGCAATATTGCCTCCCCCGCCCTGGAAATCGGCATCGGCCCCGGCCGTTTTGCTCAATCCCTGGGGATCCAGTTTGGCATCGACCCGGCATTTTCCCCACTTGTCTTAGCAAAAGAAAGGGGACTTTCTACCTGCCGGGCTGTCGGAGAATCGTTGCCATTTATCGACAACGCCTTCTCGGCAGTATACATTCTGTTCACCGAATGCTTTCTGGAGGATCCGGTATTGGTATTCAGGGAGTGTTCCCGGGTTCTGGGAAAGAGCGGGGTCCTGATTGTGGGCATGGTTCCGGCAGAAAGCGAATGGGGGAAAAATCTTGCAGAAAAGGAGGCGACGGGCAATCCTTTTTACAGATCCGCGCGGTTCAGCACCGTCGAAAAGCTCAAGACCATGCTCGCCGAATGCGGGTTTCAAGCCATTGAATCCGTCTCAACCCTTTACCAGAATCCAGAGAATAAACCATATCCCGAAAAACCGAGAAAAGGGTTCTCTGAGAAAGCCGGATTCGTTATTCTCGTCAATATTTCAACCGCAGGAGAAAACAGACTCGCACCTACCACGAATATGGCAGCTTGCCATTGATCTCAATGATTTTTTGTGTGACGCCAATATAATTTCCAATGGTCAGTTCTTTCATGACCCTGCTGACCATTTCCCTTGATGATCCGACCATGTTGGCAATATCCTGATGCGTAAGCTTCTCCTGAATAACCAGCTTGTCACCATCAGGAACCGCAAGCTGCATGAAAAGCCTTGCCACCCGGCCATATACATCCATAAGGGCAAGGCTTTCAATTTTCCGGTTGGCTTTCCGGATCCTTTCATTGGCTCCTCTTAACAGCCCGAACACAATGTCCGGATTGTCCGAAATAATCCTCCGGAAATCCTTTTTGGCAAGAACCAGCACCTCACACTTTTCCCGGGTAACGACCGAAGCGCTCCTTGAAGCGCCTTCCTCTATAGCGGTCATCTCACCGAAATAATCGCCCGGGCCAAGAATTGACAAAATTATCTCTTTGCCGTTCTCATCGACAATATTAACTTTAACCTTGCCACTCGTGACTATATACAACGAGTGCGTGTCATCTCCCTGACTGAGTATCACCGTATTCTTCGGGAAACTCTTTTTAGCAGCCACCGCCATGATGATGTCCCGATCTTTTTTCTCAAGACCGGAGAATAGCTCATTTTCAGCAAAAATTTCATCCATTGCATCCACCTTCCATTTTATTGTTCATTTGGCAGCATTTAACAGATTACAGCAAGATGCCACTTTTTCAATCGAATTATAACTCTCTCCTAGCAAATTACACCTCTGCACAGCACATATCATCCCCCGGCCAACTGCTCGTTCAACTTGAAAATTAGCGAAAACAGGCGGAATATATTTCTGACAACCTATTGCACCTTTTGCCAAACTGTTGTTACCTGTAAAAAATCTTTAGGTGTTATTAAATCACAAAAATCAGGCAACAAACTTCACGGTTTATTTGTAACACTGAGATATATAATGGATTCATGACATCGAGCCGACAGCACAAATCGAGCCAAGACCCTGACAACACGATCTTTTCCATGATTGTACACCACGTCCCGAAAGCCGGTTTTTGCTGGAACTTTATTTGTTGACTTTAATACTCAGCTCTATGTAATCTAGGAGTGGAAAACTCTACATGTCGAGGTTCCAAACCCGACCTTCTTTGATATGGGTTCCACTTATTTAATATATTAATATCCTAATTAAGTTAGAAATGGAGAGGAAGATCATGAGCGTTAATACTTCAGGCGCATTATTCAGAAAGATCCTGTGGAGTACATTGCTGGCTGCATTTCTGCCGTTGGTCGTTTCATGCGGAGGGATGGACCCGCGCGACGTGGATGTTGAGCTTGAAGAATCAGCTCCGGAAGTCAAAATTACTTCATACAATAAAGCCCTCTCGGAACTGGGAATCATGACCGGTGTCTATGATACCGGCCTTGTCAATATAATGTCCACCGACATTGCCGACAATACAGGCACCGCCGCTACAACCGGTGGCGAAATCCAGAGGAATATTACCGAGATCATGAAAAGCACCCTGAACTCGATAGGTGGCGGTGTTGGCTATGTCCCCTACGACCCGGCCTTTATTCAGAACCAGATGGTCACCGGATACTCTTCCTTTGAGAACAAAATCAAACCCGATGTGGTATTAACCGGTGGCATCACCGAATTCGACAGGGGACTTGAAACCAGAGGAGAAGGAATGGATGCCGCTGCAACTGCCAATATCAAGGGAATCAAAACCTCCCTGCCATCAGAACAAGTTGGGGCAAACTTCGGCAACACCGGAAAAACCGGCAAGGCGCGTATCACCATTGATTTTAATATGATAGATCCCAACACGTTGACCGGCATCCCGAAAATGACCACCACCAACAGTATGGAAGTCCACAAAGCCATGAAGGAAAAAGAGATCGGCCTTACTCTTTTCGGCCCGACTTTCGGACTGAAGGGTTCCGTCAAAAAAGTACAGGGGCGCCATGAAGCGGTTCGTCTGCTCGTTCAGGTCAGTATGGTACAAATGATCGGTAAATATCTCAATCTTCCATACTGGAGATTGCTTGGAGACGATGCAAATCCAGACCCGATCGTGCTGGAATCATTGGAAGAAATATACTACTCGATGGATGATGCCGCCAAAACCGCAGCAGTGCAGCAATGGCTTTACATTCACGGCTACGATCTTCAAATGACCGGTCAGCTTGACTCTCAGACCGAAGCCGCATTGGCAAAATTTGATCCCGCCTACCAGATCGGCAGCAAGAAAATATCCAAGGACCAGTTTATTGCAATTTATACCACCATGCCTTTCCGTGATGAAGCCCGTGCACGCCGCAAAGCGTTGAACAATATCCTGTACGAGGCGGCGATGGCCGCAGAAGCGAATGCTGCCTCCACCCCACAGGTTGCTGCTGCTCCGGTTGCCCAGAACGTTGAAACTGCGGTATATGCCGACCAGGAAATTGCCCAGGCCCAGGCCGCTCCAGCCGCTCAACCCGAAGCCGCTCCCGCTCCGGCGGCTGCACCAAAGAGAGCCGGGTTCGGTTTTGGTCGTAAACTGAAAGACGATGAATGGTAAAATCTGCCTGTTTAACGGGTGTTATCATAATAACAATTAACAATTTTCAGAAACTGAATGATATACATGCAGGGAGGAACAAACATGCGCATCCTTAGAATTTCAACAATCCTGATCGCAATAGCCCTATTATGCTCACCATTAACGGCACTGGCCGGCAACAAAAAAATCATGACCACCAGAGCCGCTAAGATTATAGCTGAGCGAGCAATCGTAGAGGCAATTTACGGACTCAAAATCAGATCCACCGAGTCGGTGGAAAACATGATGGCAACGAGCTTTGAAGGCCGGACCGAATCAAAGACCAAAGCTGAGATCCGGGGCGTCAAAATCGATGAAGTGGTCTACGACGCCGAAAAAGACATTGCCAAAGCCACCGCCACGATCACTCTTAACGAGTTTGAGAACATCGACGGCATGCCGATGAATTTTAACGGCAAGTCTTTTACCCGGGTCGGTTTTGCAACCTCCACCCCTGCAATGGTTGCCCCTCTTGGCGCATTGCGTGCCGCAGAAATTGATGCTTACAAACAACTTGCAAAACGGATAGTCGGCTTCACCCTGGAAAGTGAGACGACCGTTGAAAATTACATGCTCAAATCAGATGTGGTTAAATCAAAAGTACTCGCAACCATCTACCTTGCCAGGCTGAAAGACTACGGCTGGGACGCCGCTGGCGATGCCTTTGTGAAACTCACAATCGACACCAAAGAGGTCTCTGAAATTATCGGCCAGAAGATCCTGGATCCGGATGAATTTATAGAGGTAGAAGGCCAGGGCGCTCAATCTGACGATTTCTCTAGAGCCCAGACCAAATGATCACGATAAAAGCCTGTTGCGACAATTGGAGATGATCATGAAAATCAAATATTTTTTGTTCGGCGTTGGTGTCACCCTGATGTTTCTTCTGCTAACCGGGGCATACCAGGTAATTGAAGTTGAAGGAACCCCAACTCTTGCTCTCGATAACGGGCGTTATCAGCTTTCGTCATGGGCAACTTCCATAGGCGACAAAGGTGGGGTTATAGGTGCCTTTGTTATCGACACAGTTACCGGCGAAACACGGACCGTATACAGCCGTGAATATGGGTCTGTACTTGAGAGCAAAATAGTTAAAAACGAATTAAAAAAACCGTTCAGTTCAGTGAAGTGATTATATCATTACGCACAATGGTGCGGCTTTATCCAAATCAACCCCGGGCCTCATAATTTTGGCAGGGAGAAGAGACCGGGGCTGAAAATGATGTGTTTGAAAAAGGCGTTGGCTATGACCAAAAGACTTTCTAACACCATACTGGTATTTGTGCTACTTACAGCACTTACGTTGTTCTCTGTTAGCGACAACTCGGCCATCGGAAAAACACTTACTTCGACCGATCAGGAATATGCCTATGTCACTCTTGATTCCATGGAAGCAGAGTATCACCCTGCCAATAAAGTAGTAATTGTGAAAGGAAGCATTAAAAACATCTCCCGAATTGTTCTGCGGGGGCACCTTGTTCTGCACATTCTGTCAATATCCGGTGCCGTGCTCCACTCAACAGAAATGCCCATAAAGGGGCATCAGCCGATTATGAACGGAGAGTCCGTGTCGTTTGACACTGTTCTGAATGTTTCCAACGTCTCCGGCGCTGCAAAAATCAGCGCCGATTTCACCTGGGATTAACCGCAAATGGTTTACAGAAAACCCATATTTACAAAGAGTGATTTGTTCACAGAAAAATTGGCAAAAGTTCACTGTCAGTTGAGCGGAGCATTTGTATAATGCATATTATGTTATTAAGGCTTCCAAATGTCTATTCAAGTATCCAAGGCAGAAACAGAACGAGCCTTTCTTTTGAATATTATATTCACCTTTGCATGTAACACTGACTCTTGGAAATTATATACGATCACTTGCTGACCAGTAATAAATGAACAATCTCAATTCTGGAACAGCCTTCAGGCGTTCCGGGAGGGCCGCTATGAAAAAAGTACTATTGCTGACGATTCTTGCTCCCTGTTTTTTCATCACCGCCGTCTCTCCGGTTGCAGCCGAGTCCAATGTAAAGGGCGCGGTGCTGAACATCCCGGACCAGATTTCCAAAGATGTAAACGTAGCGGTGGGCAAAGACAGTACAGCCCATCAGAGTTCAGTTGCACTTAAGAATCTTGATATGTCCGGCGCGGTTATTAACGCCAATAAAGGAAAGCAGAACGTCAACGTTGCTGTTGGCAACAAAGCTGAGGCAACCCAGGGATCAATAAAACTTGGTGGCAAACTCACCGGCGCAGCGATCAACACCAACATGGTTGACAAGAACATTAACGTCGCCGTTGGCAACAAAGTTTCTGCCAATCAGGCATCAATAAATACCAAGAACAGCAATATTACCGGGGCTGCAATCAATACGGCCATGGGCAAAAATGCCATCAATGTCGCTGTAGGAAATCAGGTTGATGCGAACCAGTCTTCGATCCGCATGGAGAACAGCACGTCGACCGGCGCAATCCTGAATACTTCCGTGGTTGACCAGTCAATTAACGTCGCGGTCGGCAACAGAGTCAAAGCGAGCCAGTCTTCAGTGGTAATGGATAACAGCAAATTGACTGGCGCCGCCATAAATACGGCTGTCGGTAAAAACATGATCAATGTCGGAGTTGGAAACAGGGTCGAAGCCAACCAGGCGTCAATCAAAATGAACGGCAGTCAGGTGACCGGCGCCGTTTTGAATACTGCCGTCGGTCAGAATATGGTCAATGTCGGAGTCGGCAACAGGGTCGATGCCACCCAGGCAGCAACAACCCTGGAAAAATCAAAGCTCACCGGTGCCGCCATTAATACCGCTGTTGGGCAAAACATGGTTAACGTCGGGGTCGGCAACAGGGTCGAAGCCAATCAGGCCTCCATTAAAATGAGCGGCAGCCAGATGACCGGTGCAGCCATCAACACCGCAGTCGGGCAAAATCTGGTTAATGTAGGCGTCGGTAACAGAGTCACCGCAAGCCAGGCCGCAACCAACCTTAATAATTCATCGGTTACCGGCGCGATTGTCAACAGTGCCGTCGGCCAGAATCTCGTCAATGTAGGCGTCGGCAACAGGGCTGAAGCAAGACAGGTCGCAACCAGCTTGGAGAACTCCAAGGTCAAAGGCGCAATTGTCAATACCGCTATCGGTCAGAACCTGGTCAACGTTGCAGTCGGCAACCGGGTTGAAGCCAACCAGGCCTCAGTGAAAATGGAGAACAGCAGCCTTGAAGGTGCCGCTGTGAACTCTATCGGAGCCCTTGGGGCAGTTAACGTTGCCGTAGGGAATCGGGCTGAAGCAAATCAGGCCGCACTGAAGATGGAAAACAGTACAATGAAAGGCGCAGCCGTTAATACGGTCGTCGGCGGCGCTCTTAACGTTGCTGTCGGCAATCGGGCAGAAGCCAACCAGGCCGCTGTGAACATGAAAAACAGCGAGTTCAAAGGCGCTGCAGTCAATACCGTTGGCGGAGCGGCTTTAAACGTTGCAGTCGGCAATAGAGCCGAAGCAAACCAGGCCGCGGTCAAAATGGAAAACAGCAGCTTCAATGGTAACGCGGTGAACACCGTGGCTGGGGCTGGCCTGAATGTTGCGGTGGGGAACAGGGTAGAGGCCAATCAGGCTGCCGTCAAGATGGAGAACAGCAGTTTCAAAGGCAATGCCGTCAACACCGTCGGCGGTGCTGCCCTGAACGTTGCTGTTGGTAACCGGGCCGAAGCAAACCAAGCCGCTGTGAACATGAAAAACAGTGATTTCAAAGGCAATGCGGTGAACACCGTGGCCGGGGCAGGATTGAACGTCGCTGTCGGCAACAGGGCTGAGGCCAACCAGGCTGCAGTCAAGATGGAAAACAGCAGCTTCAAGGGCAATGCCGTGAATACCGTTGGCGGCGCCGCCTTGAACGTTGCTGTGGGGAACAGGGTAGAGGCCAACCAGGCCGCCGTTAAAATGGAGAACAGCAATTTCAGCGGCAACGCAGTGAACACCGTGGCTGGGGCTGGCCTGAACGTTGCAGTAGGCAACAGGGCTGAGGCTAATCAGGCTGCGGTCAAAATGGAGAACAGCAGCTTCAAAGGCAATGCGGTAAACACCGTTGCCGGAGCTGCTCTGAACGTTGCTGTGGGCAACAGGGCCGAAGCCAACCAGGCCGCCGTCAAAATGGAAAACAGCAGTTTCAGCGGAAATGCAGTAAACACAGTTGCCGGTGCTGCTCTAAACGTCGCAGTGGGCAACAGGGTAGAGGCCAACCAGGCTGCGGTCAAGATGGAAAACAGCAGCTTCAAAGGCACTGCTAAGAACACAGTCGGCGGAGCCGCCCTGAATGTTGCGGTGGGCAACAGATCAGAGGCCAATCAGGCAGCCTTGAAGATAAAAAACAGCAATGTTTCCGGAAATGTAAACAATCAGGTTGCCGGCGCGGCTTTGAACGTAGCAGTGGGAAACCGTACAGTTGCCAATCAGGCAGCTACCAACATCGAAAACAGCGATGTTAAGGGCAACATCACCAACACTGTGGGTGGTGCAGCACTGAACGTTGCCGTCGGGAATCGTGCGATAGCCAATCAGGCGGCCACCAACATCGAAAACAGCACGGTCCGCGGGAACATCAAGAATACAGTTGGGGGTGGAGCACTGAACGTCGCCGTCGGCAGCAGAGCTGAAGCCAACCAGGCCGCGACAATCATCAGAAACAGCAATGTCGGCGGCAATATCACCAATAAGGTTCGTGGAGGGGCCATTAATGTCGCAGTCGGCAGCAATTCCGAGGCCAACATGGGCACCACCAAAATCGAAAACAGCACCGTCCGGGGCAATGTTTCAACCAATGTCCACGGCGGTATGGTGGCAGTAAATGCCGCTGTCGGATCCGGTTCTGAAGCCAATTCCGGCGCCGTAATTATAAAAAGTGGCACTGTGAATGGCAATGTATCGGTTTCATCAGGTAGAGGTATTACGGTGAACGACACTGATTCTCCCTTCAGTTTCGGACAGAATATCAATGTCGCCACCGGTGGCAGCAAGTCCAACAAAAACTCAGTTATCATGAAGTAGAAGCGCGGGTGTCCACACTTCTAAACAACCACTTAAGGAGGGGTTAAAATGAAGAAAGCAGTCATCGCAGTAACAGCATTAAGTCTGGTCATGGGTTTTTCAACTGCCTCAATGGCAAAATCCGACATTAAAGGTACTGTTTCCAACCAGTCCAATGTCAGCAAGTCCGCAAACGTTGCCATCGGTAAGGGTGCCACCGCCAGGATGGGTTCGGTAGGCGTTAAAGGCTCCAACATTCAAGGCACCGTTTCCAACAAGTCCAATGTTGACAAGTCTGCAAACGTTGCCATCGGTCAGGGCGCTACCGCCAACATGGGTTCCGTGTCTCTTGACAGGGCTAATATCAAAGGCACTGTTTCCAACCAGTCCAATGTCAGCAAGTCCGCAAACGTTGCCATTGGCAAGGGCGCTACCGCCAATATGGGTTCTGTAACTGTGAAGGGTGGTAATGTAAAGGGCACCATTTCAAACCGGGCCAACGTCGACAAATCCGCCAACGTTGCTATCGGCCAGGGCGCTACCGCCAACATGGGCTCAGTTACCATGGAAAGGGGCAGTGTGCAGGGCACCGTTTCCAACCGCTCTAACGTCAGCAAGTCCGCAAACGTTGCCATCGGCAAGGGCGCTACCGCAAATATGGGTTCTGTTACCATGAAAAACAGCAACATTAAAGGGACTGTTTCCAACAAGGCTAATGTTGACAAGTCTGCTAACGTTGCCATCGGTCAAGGCGCTACTGCCAATATGGGTTCCGTGACTTTGGACAGAGCTAATGTGAAAGGCACTGTTTCCAACCAGTCTAACGTCAGCAAGTCAGCAAACGTTGCCATTGGTAAGGGCGCTACCGCAAATATGGGTTCTGTCACCATCAAGAATGCGGACATCAAAGGCACAATTTCCAACAAAGCCAATGTTGACAAGTCTGCTAACGTTGCCATTGGTGCTGGTTCCGAAGCCAGCATGGGATCAGTTACTGTTGAATAATGGATAAACCTCTGTTATTATTTTGATCAGCTAATAACAGCCTGTTGATTTGGTTTTGATGTTAAAGGTCAATTGATTTGAGGGATGTAAGATGAAAAATATCAAATTGTTTTTACTATTATCACTGCTCCTCTTTTCATGCTTTGGTGTTGCCATGGCCGATGATCTAGATGACGGCATATCAAAATCCACTGACGACGGTATCGCCAGTTATGATGACATGGGAAAGGGCGACAAGAACATCAAATTCATCATCATGAATTCCAAATCACAGGCTGCAGTTGCCCAGCATAGCGCCCAGAGGGGTGCTTCTTCCTCCAGTTCCAGTTCCTCTTCCGGGAGCGGAGACAACAACATGAATAGTGTTGTCATGGGTGCGGGAAGCACCATCCATGGGGATGTCATTATTATTGATGAGTCTAAGGGTGACAAGATCCAGACCAGCGGCAAATAGACTCTGATCGCAATCCAGGGTTGGAGTTTCTCCATCCCTGAAAACAACATGAGCCGTCATTCTTTCTTCAATACTGGAAAGAATGACGGCTCTTCTCTTATCAGAATCACAGCAAGGATCAACAATGAAGGAGTTTGACAGCAAGCTGATCCCGATACTTCGAGAGGGCATCGAAATTATTCGAATGATTCTTTTTAGAACGATCCAGGGACAGATTCAGGAACATCATAAAGAGAGCGACAGTCGTTTCGGAAATATGCTGGCCGGAGCCGTTTTGAATGCACTGTTTGCCCAGGCAAACACCGAGGAACCTTTTGCCTCGTTCACCCGCGAAAACAAAGCATTGATTGATCAGGAAATTGCGGCTCTGACTGAAACTGGCGAAAGAGTCCTGATCCCTCTAACAGATGCTCTGCGCATGCAAACCATCTGTAACCGTATCGAACGGGGAGAAGATGCGGACGACTCAGTTCTCCGCACGGCTGAAGACCGTGGCCTTCTCCTGACAGATCGCAGTCTGCCAATGCCCAACTCATTCCTCGACATGGTCAGAAGGCTGGGCAGCTCTCATGGCCTGGTTGTTCCACCTCGCCCTATGAATCAGGCAGATTAAAAGTTGTCTCCTTTCACAACACGCTCAGCACAATTTTTTCATAATGAAAATGAACACAGCTAGGGTCGTGACATTTTCTACCCTCCCCGCCAGTCACAGGGAGTAACAGGCTTGGTTTCTACTCAGATACAACCGCAATTTGATTTTGCTTTACCCTTCCAATAGAATTAATATCACAGTAGTATATTTCATGAATTTCAAATCATAATTTGAGGAGCGAGCAATGGATCCTATTTCCCTGATGCCGCCTCCGGAAGCAATTCCGGTTTCCTGGGTCTGGCTGCAGATCTTTCTCATAGCAACCACTTTTCTTCATTTTCTGGCAATGAACATTATGCTGGGCTCCGGTTTCATTGCACTTGCCGGGCCACCGGCCGGCGTTGACACAGAACAAAATTCTCTCAGCAGAGATCTGGTCCGGACCCTCCCCTACTCGCTGGCATTTACGATAAATTTCGGTGTTGCCCCCCTCTTATTCCTCCAGACATTATACGGCCAATTTTTTTATACCAGCACAGTCCTCATGGCCGCTTTCTGGTTGACTATCGTGGTCCTTCTTATCATCAGTTACTATCTGGTATACTTATACAATTTCCAGTTTGAGAGATGCGGTCACCAGACCTTGTTGCTCGGCCTGCCGATCGCCATGTTTCTGCTGATCTCTTTTTTCTTCACAAACAACATCAGCATCATGCAGGATCCTGCAAGCTGGCTCGGATATTTTTCCTGCCGTGGCGGTTGGATGTTGAATCTTTCCGACTCAGCCCTGCTTCCCAGATATCTTCATTTTATCTTGTCTGCGATCGCCGTTGGAGGTTTATCCCTGGCAGTTTTTTCAGACCGTGATCAGGGGTTGACCCAAGAAACTCGCAAAAAGCGAATTACATACGGCTGCAACTGGTTCACCTACAGCACCATCATCAATTTTGGCGTGGGCTTCTGGTTCCTGAGCGCCCTGCAAAACAATATTATTATTACGCCTGATCCGGCCGGCAAAGCTTTTTTCATAATGATAATCGCTTCCGTTGCATTCTGTGCCCTGTCAGTGATTTATGCTCAATCTTATCGAATTTATAAAGCTACACTGTGGACACTCGCAACCATCATGATGATGACTGTTGCCCGTGAAATCGCTCGCAACAGCTATCTGCAGGATTACATTAACATCTCCGAGCTACCAGTCAATCCGGTGTACGGTCCGTTCATCATCTTTTCTACCGCCCTACTCTTTGCAATTTGGCTGATATGGTGGATGATGAAAAAAGTCTGCAGTGAAATGGAGGGTAAGTCATGAACTATCCAGTATGGCAACTAGACTTTGCCGGTGGCGGTCTTCTTATTGCCCTGATTGCGACTCTTCATGTCTATATTTCCCATTTCGCGATCGGCGGCGGACTTTTTCTGGTGCTTACGGAACATAAGGGCTTGCGTGAAAACAGTCCAAGTATCCTAGGGTATGTTTATAAACACACCCGACTTTTTGTTCTACTCACCATGGTGCTCGGGGCTTTGACCGGAGTAGGTATCTGGTTCACAATCTCGGTTCTAAATCCGGCCGCAACTTCTAAACTGATCCATCTCTTTGTTTTTGCGTGGGCCACCGAGTGGGTCTTTTTCCTGGTCGAGATCATTTCCTTGTTTATCTATTACAAAACATTCAACCGAATCAGCAACAGGACCCATCTGACCATCGGCTGGATATATTTTGCCGCAGCGTTCTTATCGCTGTTTGTGATCAACGGCATTGTAGGTTTCATGCTTACCCCGGGCGAATGGCTAATCACTGGTAATTTCTGGCACGGTTTTTTTCATCCCACGTTTTGGCCGTCCCTCTTTTTCAGATTCTTTCTCGCCATCATGTTGGCAGGCCTGTTCGGCTTCCTTACCGCTTCATGGTCAAAAGATGATGCTCTGAGAACAACCCTTGTCCGTTATTGCGCCAAGTGGCTTCTGGCCCCCTTTGTTCTCTTTCTCACTTCCGCATGGTGGTACAAAAGCGCCCTGCCCCCGGACATGCACGAATTGATTTTTAAAAACATGCCCGACATCCAACCTGTAATCAAGATTTTCATTGTCTGTTCACCTCTGATTATTCTTGGCGGCCTCGGTATGGCAATTAAGATGCCTGCCAACATCAACCGGGGTCTGGCAGCAGTCATGCTGGTACTCGGCCTCTTTTATCTTGGCTCATTTGAATTCATCCGCGAAAGCGGGCGCAGACCGTATATTATTCATAACTTCATGTACTCAAACACGATTCTGAAAACTGAGATCGATGCAGTAAAAGATGCTGGAATTCTGCATACAGCAAAATGGGTCGATACCCGGGAGATTAAAGACGAAAACATGAGCAAAACAGGCAGACAGGTCTTTGATCTTCTCTGTCTCTCTTGCCATTCCGTCGGTGGTCCGTTCAACAACATCACCTCATTGACCCAAGGCATGAAACCCAAAGGCATGACCTTTATTTATGAGAGTATGGGAAATAAAAGAGCATACATGCCCCCCTTTATCGCTACCGCGAAGGAAGCAGAAGCCCTCACCCATTTTATCTTCAGTGATCTGGAGAGATGAAACAAGACGCCCCGGAATCCCCGGGGCGTTTTTCGTTACTATTCCACTTACATCCGTATCTTTTTCTACTGGATGTCATGTGAACAGCTTTAGCACTCCCTTTTATGGAATTCGCAACATTCCTCAATAGCATTGCACGGGCAGAGCGCTCTTCTATAAAGAGTAATAAGCCCTCGCCAACAAACACGGCGTGCTGAGGGACAAAGAAAGACCCTACCTTTGTCCTGGATAAATTCAGTCACCGGGTAAAATCATATTTGGTAAGCACGACAGGGTTGTCAGTAGACAAGGAGGCCGAAGGACAGTGTGTATTCTTCTCGGTCCTTCCATATTAGATGGGAAGAGAAAATTCAATTGGTACGCCCGACAGGATTCGAACCTGTGACCTACGGCTTAGAAGGCCGGTGCTCTATCCGGCTGAGCTACGGGCGCGTCCTGGATAAACCTTCATTCAGAAGTTGCTTTTTTTAGCACTTCACTCCCGACTTTGCAACTCTTATTGTTTGAACTTACGCCATTATGCTTCATTCAACTCAGAGTCCTGAAAACGGTTAAGACGAAAAGCAGCCTGCTAACTAACACCGTAAACAAATCAGTTGCCATCCCAATCCAAAAAATGTCTGCCGCCTGTCCTATTTGCCACCTTTCTTCTCTTTCCAGACCGTCGTCCCTTTCGCAGTATCAATCACCTCAATACCCTGACTGGCAAGCTGATCGCGAACCCCGTCAGCTTTGACCCAGTCACCGTTCCGGCGGGCATCTTCCCTTTCTTTTATGAGCTTGTCAATTTCCGGGGCCAAAGGACATTCCTCAAGTTTCAGAATATTGAGCACCGAATTGATCCGCCTTAACGCATCAAGGATATACGCCTTCTGGTCCCGATCAAGCCGCCCTGCTTCCAGAATAGGGTTGACCCTCTTGGCGAAGTCAAACAAGGCTCCAAAAGCCTTTGAGACGTTCAGATCATCATCGAGTCCTGCAAAAAACCTTTCCTCAAGCTCTGTCAGATAAGCGGCCACTTCAGGATGGGGCAAGTCAGGTGGAAGGCACAGAATCTTGATGCAGAATTCGTCGAGCCTCTTCAAACTTGCCAAGGCTGCATCAAATTTCCGGTAAGAAAAATTGATGGGTTTACGATAATGCGTTCGTAACAGATAATACCGGACCTGGCGGGCTGAATATCCTTTAGCAACAAGATCTTTCAGGGTAATGAGATTCCCTGCCCCCCGGCTCAACTTCTTTCCTTCTACCAGCACAAGCTCACTGTGCAGCCAGAAATTGGCCAGCGGTTTGCCGCTGAGTGCCTCGGCAATGGCGATCTCGTTCTCATGATGCGGAAACATCAGATCCCGACTGCTGGAATGAATATCAATAGTATCACCAAGGAAATGACAAGACATCGCCGCACACTCAATATGCCAGCCAGGTCTCATCTTTCCCCATTCGGTTTCAAAATATATTCCGCTCTTCAGCTCAGTAAGGGCTGATCTTTTAAGCAGGGTAAAATCAACCGGGCTGTCCTTCTCATAATCATCCAGATCAACGGTTTTCCCATGCTGGATCTTGCTGAGATCGATACCGGAAAGCCTCCCGTACCCGGAAAATTTGGAAATATCAAAATAGATGGAGCCATGTTTTTCGTAAGCAAAACCTTTTTTCACGAGGTCACGGGACATATCGATCATCCGGTTGACATGTTCCGAAGCCTTGGGATATTCGGTAGCAGGGAGTACCCCTAAAGCTGCAATATCCTGCTTGAATTGGCTGATATATCCAGCAGTGAAATCGGCAACAGACTGACCGTTCTCCTCGGCACCTCTGATGGTGTTGTCGTCGAGGTCTGTGAAATTCATGAAGAACTTCACCTCATAGCCACGGTACTTCAATGTGCGACTCACAAGATCGGAATGAATAAAGCGTCGACAATGGCCCAGATTGGCCGGCTCATGCGCGGTCGGCCCACAGGTGTAGAAAGTTACCGTTTTGGGATTTACAGGTCTGAAGAGCTCTTTGCGCTTCGACAGGGTATTGTAAAACTTGAGCCGGGATACAACCTCCACCTCCTCCTTGACCTGTTCTGCACTAAACAGCGGGGTGGAAAGATATTTCTCGCCGCCATCCGGGAAAATAACAACTATGAGGCCCTTCTCAATCTGGGCAGCTCTGGTCAGAGCGGCACACATGGCCGCTCCGGAACTCATCCCGACAAACAAACCCTCCCTGGCCGCCAACTGTCTGGCCTTACTAAAAGCCTCTTCATCAGGGATATTGATCACCTGAAAGGGTTCATTTCGCTTGAATATCCCGGGCTTATATGACTCCTTCATATTCTTCAGACCCTGAAGCTTATGACCCAGAAACGGTTCCATGGCGGTCACTTTCACCTCAGGGTGATGTTCCGCCATATAACGGCAGATCCCCATCACGGTGCCTGTGGTTCCAAGAGTTGCAACAACATCCGTAACCTTGCCATCGGTCTGCTCCCAGATTTCCGGGCCGGTATGCTGGTAATGGGTCTGCCAGTTGGCATCGTTATTGAACTGGTCAGTCAAAAAATAACGGTCAGGGTGTTCCCGGGCCATGGCGTAAGCCTGTTCAATCGCTCCATCCGTTGCTCTTTTGGCTGGAGTGAGAAGAATTTCCGCTCCATAGGCGGTCATGATCTTGCGCCGTTCAATACTTGCTGATTCCGGCATGACCAGCTGACATTTATAGCCCTTGACAGCACAGACCATCGCCAGACCGATGCCTGTATTGCCGCTGGTTGCTTCAAGGACAATCTTGTCCGGCGTCAGTTCGCCGCTCTTCTCAGCGGTCTCGATCATGTTGAGAGCAATACGCTCCTTAACCGAACCTCCCGGATTAAATGACTCAAGCTTCGCAAGAATTAACACATTCTTGTATGGATTCAGCCTCTGAATAGGGACTAATGGAGTATTGCCGATCCTGGAAAGAATATTGCTGTATTTTTTCATCTGCCCTATATCTGCTCATCTTGAAGGAAAAGAACCTATTCTTAATTCCTGGAAACTAAAAAAGCAAGCCTCCCGATGGGAGGCTTGCTTTAATCGACAAAATGACCTTCAGGTCAAAATCTACTTTATGCTTCTTTGGTCAGCTTAACCGAAATGGCCACCTTGTAAAGTACGGTCAGGATAAAGGCGCCTGTTGCCCACACTGCGGCGGTGATGCCTAGCTCAATAGCCGTTGGGTAGTACTCGACATAATAGTCAAGCGGGGAAGGCACAAACCCGCCAAGAACCAGGCCAAGCCCTTTATCAATCCATAGAGAAAGGAAGATAGCGCCGCAGAGCCAGCCGATTTTGCAGTAACTGTCACGCATTTTCGGGAACAACAGGGCAATGGTTGCTGCCATGCCGATGAACATTGAGAACCGCATCGGCCCAACCAGATTATCATAAAGAACTCCACCATCTTCATGGCCAAAAAAGAGATAATCCAAAGTATGCATATGTCCCGGAATATTACTGTAATATCCGACAAAGAGTTCAAGTCCGACAAAGAAGAAGTTCAGGATCGCGGCATAAGTGATGATCGTCACCAACTTGTTGATTGCCTCTTTACCAGCATCAAATGCAGTATAGCGTCGAAGTATCAACGCACAGATAACCAGCAGGGCAGGACCGGCCGCAAAAGCTGAGGCCAGGAAGCGTGGAGCCAGAATGGCAGTCAACCAGTAATGACGTCCTGGAAGACCGCAGTAGAGAAACGCCGTAACCGTATGGATACTGATCGCCCAGGGAATTGAAATATAGATGAGCGCCTTGACCCATTTCGGCGGGGGAACCTCTTTTTTCTCAGCATTCAGAATCACCCAGCCACCAACAATATTCAGGAACAAATAGACGTTCAGAACGATCATGTCCCAAAAAAGAATAGAGTTTGGAGTCGGATGCAGAAGAACGTTCAATGCCCGCATCGGCTGACCGAGATCGGCAAGAATAAACATCAGGCACATGGAAACCGCTGCCACGGCCATGAATTCACCCAGGATCGTAATCCTCCCGAACACCTTGTAATTATGCAGGTAGTAAGGCAGCACCAGCATAACTCCTCCGGCGGCAACTCCAACCAGGAAGGTGAACTGGGAAATATACAGTCCCCATGAGACATCCCGGCTCATACCGGTTATCCCGAGACCGTAGTTGAACTGCTGAACGTAGCACAAGCCCCCCACACCCATTATGGCGAGGAGAATAGCCAGCCATGTCCAGTATAATCTGTTTCCAGATAGTGCTTTTTCAATCATGACTTTTCACCTCATATTATATAGAAAATCGACGGCTTGGTCCCAAGCGCCGGTTTCCGCTGAATGGTAAATTTCTCCCTCAAAACCTTTGACACCTCAGAATTCGGGTCATTCAAGTCGCCAAAAATAATGCCGTCAGTTGGCCGGCAGGCATCGACACAGGCAGGCTGTTTGCCTTCGGCCAGTCTCTCGGCGCACATATTGCATTTCTCGACCACACCCCGCATTCTGGTGGGAAAATCAAGATTCGGGCGACGAATATACTTGTATGATCCGTCTTCATTCTTAACTGCGGGATTCCGCCAGTTGAAGCTCCTCGCCCCATAGGGACAGGCCGCCATACAGAACCGGCACCCGATGCAACGATGAAAATCCATCAACACCATTCCGTCAGCATTCTTGAAAGTCGCCTTGGTCGGACAAGCCCTTACACAAGGAGGATTGTCGCAATGGTTACAGAAAGTCATAATCGGCAGATCGACAAGCTGCGTATTCTTTTTATATTGACTGTGATCGGGAAATGCATGACCAAAGGTCTCCGTCCAGATCCATTTGATCTCATCCTTCTTGTTGTCCTTCCCGAAGTCCGGGACATTATGGGTGGTATGGCACGCATTGATACAGCGCTGGGCAAGATCTTTATCGGCGGCGAATTTCTGAACATCCACTACAAATCCATATCGCTTACCGGTTGGCGCTTTATCTTCCCCGTGGCCGCTACCGCCGCCTGAAGCAAATGCCTCGCCTTTCAACAAGGAATTGAATGCTGCAGGTGCTGCAATGCCGGCTATTGCTGAAACTCCGGCCAGTTTAAGAAATTTTCTTCTGCTGTTATCCATCAGTTCGCCTCCTTAGGCTGGATGTGGCAGTCCCAGCAGTAAGGTTTTACAGCTGTATAGGTATGGCACTCGTCACAGAATTTTGCTTTGTTGGTGTGACACTTCATGCAACCCTTCTGCAGACTCCGAATATATTCAGTCCCGTCATGGGTAATCCCAGCACGGGTCCCGCCACTTCTGACAATATCATCCCGCCACTCATTCAAGAGCTGCATATGAGACGTACGCATATAATCCACTGCTTCTACACATTCCTTGGCGTTCTTCGGCTTCTCCGGGTTCGGCAGATGGCCGGCACTGCCGAAACCGTACCAGATCGGGAATGTGATCAGGCCCACAAAGACGATCAGACCGGTTATGATCTTTCCTTTATCATACATCTGTTTCACCCTCATTTGCTGCGAGAGGCTCGAACCGGAGTCCGGAATCTCTCTCTTTTTCCCCGTCCATGATGAGAGCATTTCCGACCAATTCGGAAACACCGCACACCTCAACGTTCGGATTCCAATATTGCATCAGGGCCAGAAGAGTGGCACGGTCAATTGCACAAACACAAGCAAGCATATTGACACCGTACTTTTCTTCAACGTACTTTACCGCGTTGGCGCGCGGCAGACCAGCCCGCATCCTCAGATCCATGATCTCACCGGTGTTCAGACCGGTGCCGCTACCGCAGCAGAAAGTCTGTTCCCGGATTGTGTTTTCAGGCATATCGTGGAAATTATTGCAAACATTCTCAAGTATGTAACGTGGTTCATCGAGCAAACCCATGGCCCGGGCAGGATTACAGGAATCATGGAAAGTGACTATCCGGTGATCGTTCCGGGACTTATCGAGCTTCAACTTGTCGTGCTTGATAAGATCGGCAGTAAATTCACTGATATGAACCATCTTGGTGGAAGCGGCGTTTTCAAACACGGTGCCGGTGATCGGTGATTTCGGGACCTCAAGAAAATCGGCAGGGCCGTTCATGGTATCCATATACTGATGGATAACTCTCCACATATGACCACATTCACCGCCCAGGATCCATTTAACCCCAAGTCTTTTGGCCTCGGCATACATCTTGCCGTTCAGTTTCTTCATCAGCTCGTTGTTGGTGAAGAGCCCGAAGTTGCCACCCTCGGAAGAATAGGTACTGATCGTATAATCCAGACCGATATGATCGAAAAGAAGCAGATAGCCCATGAAGGTGAAGATGCCGGGATCTGCAAATACATCGGCCGAAGGAATTACAAAAAGGATTTCAGCTCCCTTCCGGTTGAATGTAAGGCTGTTCAGTCTTATGCCGGTCACTTCCTCGATATCATCAAGAAGGAATTCAGCATTCTCTTTAAAGGTGTGCGGCTGGAGACCGAGATGGTTCCCTGTCCGGTTGGAATTTGCCGCAGGCTCAAGGATCCAGTTGGTATTGACTCCGACCAGATGGAGAAGCTCACGTCCCATCATGGTAATTTCGGCTGTATCAATCCCATAGGGGCAGAATACTGAACAACGCCGGCATTCAGTACACTGGTAGAAATACATGAACCACTCTTTAAGAACCTCAAAGGTCATCTCCCTGCCGCCGGCGAGGCTGCCAAGGATTTTTCCGGCGGTGGTAAAATCATTCCGGTAGACCGACCGCAATAGTTCGGCCCGCAGTACCGGCATGTTTTTGGGGTCTCCGGTGCCAAGAAAAAAGTGACATTTGTCGGCACAGGCACCACAACGCACACAGCAGTCCATGAAGATTTTGAAAGAACGGAACTTTTCCAGCCGCTCCTTCATCCCCTCGAGGAGGATCTGCTGCCAGTTATCCACCAGCTTCCAGTCATCACTCTCAACATCCCAGACGCGAGCCGGACCGAATTTCCCGGGAAGATTTTTGCCATGATACGCTGCCATGCTTTCCTTGCCCGGGTAACAGTAGTTCCCCGGCTTGAACACTGCCGGCGTATCCATCCAGTCCTTCTTCGGGACGGCGCCCGTCATCAGCGACGGGTCTTTCGCAACGCTCTCACTCATTTGTGCAACTTTAGTATCTGCCATTTTCGTAGTTCCTTATCAGCTGATTTTCATGCTCATTCAGATTCCGCCGACGCTCCACCTTCCGCTGGAGCCACTTCCTCAGCTGGCGCTGGCGGCAACTCTTTATCGACAGGCAGACCCGCATCTACCATAAACTCCCGGAACTCATCTTCATAACTGGCATAAGAATGGGGTTTGATGGAGGGATCATTCCAGGGATTGATATGTCTCACCATACGGCTGTTGTTGGCAAGATTCCTGGTCGGACTTAAAAACACCCCGCCCAGATGCATCAACTTGCTGAATGGGAAATAGGCAAGAAGGGACGCGACCAGAAAAAGATGGACAAAGAATAGGCCGCTGACATTTTCAGATATAACCGGCTGAAAAGTTGCCAGACCATGAGTCAGCATCTTGATGCTGACGACATCAACCCGGACAAAGTACCGCATCAACACCCCGGTGATACCGATGCCGAGAATCAGGAAAAGCGGAAAATAATCTGCCGGCAGGGATATGTAGCGGATAGCGGGAAGAACAAGTCTACGCAGGAAAAGAAAGGTCAGCGCCCCGATGAATACCAGATCGGTAATGTACAGGGTGGGCGCCCCCACCTGCAGAAAACCGTCGCCAAATTCCAGCGCGTGAACAAAAGCGGGAATCGGGTCGGTGAAGAGGCGCAGGTGGCGAAGAACGATCAACAGGAACGAATAATGAAACATGATCCCGAACAGCCAGAGGAACTTACTGCTCCCGTAGGCAAGTTTCGGTCCTTCGTGAATCTCCGCCCGGGTGTTTTTAAACAGTGACCGGAAAGCGAAGATCTCCAGCACCATCCTGCCGATCACCCCTGCAGTGGTTGAAGGGCAATCCAGCTTGTTCTGTTTGATCCACGGCAGAGAGTTCGCCTGGCCACTGGTGGTCGGGATCCTGAATGGTACAGGAGACTTAGCCCAGCCCACCACCTTGGCGATGAAGAAGATGATGAATATGGCCAGGGCCAGGTACGGGAAGACGACCCCGAACAGCGTTCGCCCGCCGGGCAACATAACGCCCACATAGGCCAACGCCATCAGCACCAGGACAATACCTAAAGCTTTCAGGACTTTCATTTACTGTTACCTCGCATCTAGTTGAACTGTGATTAATGGTTTAGCTGTCATTAACTTTTTTCCTTCAACTTCATCTCTTCCCGCAACATCGCGGATGGACATCTCGCCCGATCAACTATTTCACCGCGTCCGCTTCGCAGTTCATGCATGCGGACATTGAACAACCTTTCACGACTGGCCATGTACAGATCAAAACCCTGAAGAGCCAGCTTGTCCACCCTGGCTTCAAAATCAGGCCATTGCTGTTCAAGCTCAGCGGACCACTCCTTGCGGCATTCGCTCCTGAAGATTCTTTTTACTTCAAAAATAAAGCTTAACGACTCGGAAGGGGTGTGTTCTTTCTGAACCGCCCTTAGTTTCATCAACTGCTCAAGGGCGGGTGTGATATCTACATCCACATCCGACCCCAGGGCTCTGAAAAGTTCTGCCAGCCCTGCAGTAAAATTATGCCCCAGCGGGTTGGCAAATCGATCAGATTTATTGTTAAGAAATCTAAGTGACTCAGAAGGGAACTCGGAAAAAATATGGTCGACCCATTTTTTTACAATCCCCCCCTCCTTCTCCCTGAACAACTGCAAAAGCTGCATAAAAAAATTCCGGTAAAACAACAGACCCAGAAACAAGGCCAGAAATTATGAATGACGATTCATTCGCCGAGCAGAATTCCTATCATGTTTGTTTTCTTTTTTCAACAAGAAAAAGGCAGGAGAAATCGCAGATTATTCAGGAAGAATTCCTATATGAAATAAATGGCGTGACGTTCAGGAAACTGTATCGACGATAAAACCTGTTTCCTGTTGAAGCTTTCTGATCAGGGCGGGGAGGTCATTCAGGTCGATTACCATGTCACGGATGACCTCGCACACTTCGTTGCTGGTACAGTCATAGACATCGACGGAAAACCCGTTTTCGTCTCTGGAAAGAACCAGATGAACGAGAATTCCGTGTTTTTCCAGGTTGCGATTCACCCGGTCGACCATTTCCCGGACCGTGTCCTGCGGCCTGTCGCCCTGAGAATATTCATCTTCCTGCTTTTTCTGCTTCCCCCGTGAAGACTCATAGACCCTTTCAAAGCGCTTGACGTGGGATGCCATTTCAATATCAAATACGGGGTCAACATCACGACCGGCCACTTTGGGGGTGGGAGGGGTCACTACCGGAGTCGGTCTTTTGATCTCATAGACAACCATCAGCCAGTCTCTCCTTCAGCCCGCTGTTTCTCTGCATCACTTGATCATTGCGGATGGCAATGCCAAGTGCCTTGCGACTTCCCACAATCACCACCAGCTGCCGGCCACGGGTTATTCCGGTATAGACCAGGTTCCTCTGCAAAAGAGGATAGTGGGAAGTGTGGACAGGCAGGATGATGCACGGAAACTCAGAACCCTGAGACTTGTGAACGGTTATGGCATAAGCCAACTGGAGCTCGGAAAGCTCCGACATCTCATACCTGACCTTCCTTCCTTCTATATCAAGGATCAGCAGTTGCTCATCCTCGTCAATCGTTTCGATGAAACCAAGGTCACCATTAAATACATCCTTATCATAATTGTTACGCAACTGCATGACTTTATCACCAACCCTGAACTTTACATGCCCTTTTTGTACCTCCTGTTTGCCTGGATTCAAAACCTCCTGCAGACTGCTGTTCAGGTTGTCAATTCCAACAAGTCCTTTCCGCATGGGCGAAAGGACCTGAATATCCTTCAGCGGATCAAAGCCATATTTCACGGTCAGTCTGCCGCCGCAGAGAGAGGTTATCTCTCTTACTATCTCATCGGGATTTTCCCGGGAAATATAATAAAAATCTTTCTCCCCCTTGAAGTCAGGCAACAGCTCAAGAGGCTCTCCACGGTTAACCCGGGCCCCATTAATGCTGATCAGACTTCCTTCATCCTGCCTGAATATCCGGGTAAGCAGGGACACCTTGATCCGGCCGAATTCAATGATATCTTTCAGGAAATTCCCTGGCCCGACCGAGGGCAACTGGTCGGCATCACCGACCAACACCAGCGCACCGGTTGCGGAAATCGACCTCAACAGGGCATTGGCCAGGATGATGTCAAGCATCGACACTTCGTCAACAATCACCAGGTCGGCATCAAGACAATTGTCTCTGTTTCTCTTAAATCCGTTTATGGAAGGATCAAATTCAAGGAGGCGATGAATCGTTCTGGCTTCTCTGCCCGTTGCCTCACCAAGTCTCTTGGCAGCTCTGCCGGTGGGGGCGGCAAGGCTGACATTGAACCCTTTGTTTTCCAGAATGATTACCAGTGCCTTTAAAATGGTGCTTTTCCCAGTCCCCGGGCCACCGGTTATGACGGTAAGACGGTTTTCCAGAACCGCCTGCAAAGCCTCGGATTGGCCCAGGGCAAGAGCGATACTGATCTCTTTCTGCACTTTTACAATTTCAGCTTCGCAATCAATACCACACCAGACCGGCGTGCCGGCGCCAATTCTGAGCAGATTTGCTGCGCTGCCCGTCTCGGCCGCATAAAGATTGGCCGGGTAGACCCTTTTGTCCGCCAAGACCAGCTTTTCCTCGGCGACCAACTGCGGCAGATGAGGGATTATCAGTTCGACAGGCATCGCCAGAAGGAGACTGCTTCTTTCCAGCAACTCATGTTCCGGCAAAAAACAATGTCCCTCCCCCGTAGCCTCGTTGAGAGTGTAAAGAACGCCTGCTCTGGCACGCCTGGGGTCGTCCATTGCCATTCCCACCGACCTGGCAATCCGATCCGCGGTCAGAAACCCGATGCCCCAGATATCTTCCGACAAACGATACGGGTTTTCCCGAACGACGGCTAAAGAAGCATCACCATAAACCTTATAGATCTTGACCGCGTAGGCTGCAGATATTTCATGGCTCTGGAGAAAGACCATGATCTCATGGACATTTCGCTGTTCCTGCCAGATTTTTTTGATCCCCGCCACTTTCTTGCGCCCCAGCCCCTGAACCTCACGCAGTCTCCCCGGCTCTTTGTCAAGAACCTCAAGAGTCGCTATGCCGAAACGCTTGACGATCCTCCCCGCATAAGCAGGGCCGATTCCTTTGAACAACCCCGAACCGAGATACTTTTCAATACCCTTCAATGTACTGGGGCGTACTATCGTGCATTTTTCGACTTTGAACTGTTCGCCATGACGTGAATCTTTCTCCCATTTTCCAATGAGTGAGAGTGACGAACCAACGGCAAGAGAAGAGAAAGTGCCGACGATCGTCTTCAGATCACCCGCTCCACCATCCTCTCTCAACCTGGCAACGGTAAAGCCGGTTTCTTCACTGTGAAAGGTGATTCTCTCCAGGATCCCCTCAAGTGCCGCTTCATCGCCTTTTGCATTATCCGCATTCATGGGAATAGGTATAGAAACTATGGGAAAGGAAGTATAGAAAAAAACCGGTGTTACCGGGGAAAAGGATGGCGGGGAAAAATCAAGGGGAAGGGATCACCGCAATAAATCAGAGCCGGCGGGGATACTTTAAACTACACATCGATCACCATCCCTTCCCGGGCAAAGATCAGATTCGTTGACCATTTCTTGCCGGCATGGAGTTCTTCTGCGATCCTGTCGATCTCTTTGTCGGAACGGCCAGGCTCGTGATGAAAAAGCACCAGATTCTTGACCCCGGCCCGGTTTGCCGCAGCAACCGTATGCTCAATCGAGCTGTGCCCCCAGCCCACTCTGGATTCCTTATACTCCCGTTTGGTGTATTGCGCGTCGTGAACAAGCACATCGACGCCCTTGAAGAAATCTTCAATGGCCTTGTTCTGCTCATCGGCCACAGCCTTTCCTTCCTGCGCCATGTCTTTGTCATACGAGGGATCATTGATATCTGTGGTGAAAAGGTTCTGAAACGGTTCGGTGTCGTATGCGGTACAGAACACCTTTCCCTTGTATTGAAAACGGTAGCCCAGACATAACACAGGATGGTTCAGATATTTGGTGGTAAGAACCATCCCTTCTCCCAGATCGAATTTCCCTTCCTTCAGGCTGGTGTATTTAATCTTTGCCGCCAGCTCCAGATGTCGGACCGGGAAATAACGGTATGACATCTGACCGCCGACTATTCCCTCCAGGCTGTCCTCCTCATGGTTCACCGGCCCGCAGACCCTGATCTCGGTGCCCGGAATATAGATCGGGGTGAAAAACGGATATCCCATGATGTGGTCCCAATGGGTGTGAGTCAGAAAAAGTTCGGCCCGGATCGGTCCTTTTGGCAGGTCATGGGCCATCATATAATTGCCGAGTTCCCGGATCCCTGATCCGGCAT
This sequence comes from Pseudomonadota bacterium, assembly GCA_018823285.1. Taxonomy (NCBI): domain Bacteria; kingdom Pseudomonadati; phylum Pseudomonadota; species Pseudomonadota bacterium. The sequence goes on along the minus strand of JAHJIQ010000007.1, from coordinate 9,335 downwards.
CAATAATAATAAGCCTTCCGCTCTCCCTTATTCGCAGCTCTATACATGGTGTGTTTCCCCCATACTTCACGGTATCGGGCCCGGGGCAGGGAATAGACCCCCGCACTCCCCAGAATTTAACCTGCATCACCACGCCTCCTCTGAGATTTGGAGAAAAATCTGTGCTTTTTCAATTTCAGCCCTGACCGTCCCCTCCATCGCCTGCAGGTCACTCCATTTAAGACCCAGTGATTCCAACAGCCAGGAAAGCTGGGATTCATCCTGATACTGATCCCCTGCGGTACCGAACTGATTGATGTTGGCATAGACATTGGCCAGACTGGTCATCATCACCATCTGACTTCTCTCCCCGGTGATATTTTCCGGAGTGTGATGGTCGCTCAGCACATCGGTAATTGCTTCATTGAGTTGCCATTTGCCGGCGATCATTCCGCCAACCTGACCATGATCAAAGCCAAGCATCATCTCCTCGGCACGCTTCAACGGCCCCTGCTCAAGGACCGCCAGGTTCAATATCCGGCTGTACTCCTCTGAAAAGCAGTTGTTCAGCGGGATTTTACCAAGATCGTGAAGCAGACCGGCTACAAAATACTCCTCCCGCATGGCCACTGGAATTTCAAGTTTCGCGGCCAGGGTTTTTACGGTCACTCCAACGCAGATGGAGTGGGCCCAGAATCCGTCCATGGACAGGGCCTGAAAGGCATCCGACTTGAAAGCCCCGAGAACAGCGGTACTCAAAGCCAGGTTTTTAACGGTATTCAGGCCGAGCATAATGATGGCCCTGGTGAGTGACGTGATCTGGTTGGGCAATGAATAATAAGCCGAATTGATCAGCTTGAGGACCTGACCGGTGAGAACCGGGTCGAGGGAAATCACTCGGTTAAGATCATTGGGAGAAGTATTGGGACGATTGCACACTTCCAGCACTTTCGTAACGGTTGTCGAAAGACTCGGCATCCGGTCGATATAGTCCTGAATCTGCCTGAACCTCACATCATTGGTCGGCAGTGATTCTGTCATAATCTTAATCCCTTGGGCGGGTGCAGCGATCCGTTATCTGAATTCCTAACAGCCATGTTTTACCAGAAAATCCCTGACCATTTCATCCATAATCTCAAGTTGCCCCCTGCCGGTTTCGTTCACTATGACCCAGGTGCACCGTTGAAACGCCCGGTACAGTTCAGGAGAAATCTTGATTTTCAGGTCGGCCAGCTCATTTCCGTTTTCTGTACGTGGCAACTTCTTTTCACTATTTTCCATGCAAAACCTTATGTAAATTCCAGGGTGCAGAATAATTCTATAGATTCGGGATTCAAAATGCAAGACGTCCGGACCTTTACCGACACACCCGTTTTTCACATGATGCCGAGTAAAGAATCATCACCCCTGAGCGAAAGACTCCTACTACCGACTGCAGAAATCCACGGCTTCCCGGTAACTGATCCCGGAACCGCCAAAAATATCAAGAGCGCTGCCCACAGTCACATCGAGCCGCCCTTTGCCAACCTCCTTTACAAGTTTAAGATCGGCAAGGTCTTTTACCCCGCCGGCGTAGGTGGTCGGAATAGTAACCAGGTCAGCAAGCAGGGCAATCAGATCAACGGCAACCCCTTCGCATTTCCCCTCCACATCGGCTGCATGGATCAGCAGCTCACTGCAGAATCCGGAAAAATACGCGATGGCCTCCCGGTTAATCTCAACCTCGGTAAATTTCTGCCACCGATCAGTGACCACATAATATCGCCCGTCTTTCTTCCTGCAGCTGAGATCGATCACCAGCCGCTCCGCCCCCACGGTCCCGACAAGCTTTCGCAACCTCTCTTCATTGACCGCCCCGTCATGGAAAACATAGGATGTCACGATCACCGCAGAAGCCCCCCGGTCGAGCCATTTCATGGCATTCCCGGCATTGACGCCCCCCCCCAGCTGCATGCCGCCAGGCCATGCCTCAAGCGCCTCGGCAGCAGCGCCGTCATTCCCGGGGCCAAGCATGATTACATGCCCTCCGGTGAGGTTGTCGCGGCGGTACATCTCTGCGTAATACGCAGGCGGATGCTCAGAGGCAAAATTGGTCAGCAGGGCGGCGTGATCAAAATCTGACAGGGATGAGCCGATGATCTGCTTAACCCTTCCCTCATGAATGTCTATGCATGGTCGAAATTTCATGGCAAAAAAAATGGTGGAAAAGCCCGCAAGCCTCCCACCACTGTTCTCAGTTGGTATTTTCAGAAAGAAACATCTTATCAGGTACTTTTCACCAGATAGGTGGCGGGATCAAGATCCAGCACCTTACCTTTTTCCACGCAGCCGGTTTCATCCTTGACAATATTCAGGGAGAGATTCGGCTTGGCGGTTTCCGGCTTGATCACAACAACCGTATCAAACAAATCATCAAGCGTATGGCATGGTGCAGGAACCCCCGCTTCACTCACCCGATCATCATCACGATGACTGACGGCGGAAAACCAGATCTGCAGATCCATTGCCTCCATCAGCTCCCTGAAATCAGCAAGAGCCTCCCTTGATGAATCGCCGAAATCATAGCCGTCAATAACCAGGCACGAAGGGCGGAAAATATTCTGATAGACCAGATCGTTCAATCTTTCTTCCAGCTTGGGCCTGGTAAATTCGGACTCCTTGAAAGTCATGATCAGCCTGTTCTTAAGAACATCCGCCATCAGTTCAGCAGTGTTGGCAAGCTTAACACCCTCGGTAATGTCTTTGATGATGTCATCGTACCAGGCTTTTGTTTTCTCAAGTCTCTGACCAATGCTGACATGCAGAACCTGATTGTCACGCAGGATACTGTCAAGGGCGATCTGGACCAGAATAGCAGTCTTGCCAAGTCCGGCACGGGCTGTGACCAGACCCATCCGTTTGCTTACAGGCTTGCCCTCTTTAGTTTGAGCTAAGATTTTCAATGGGTTTTTATCGACAAGATCCTGTTTCTGCATGCTCATTATCTCCTATGAAAACAATTGTCAGTATCGCAAACAGCGAAAGTGAAACTTCTTGAAAATCCGCGGGACCGACTGACAGTGCTTATCAAATTAATAGATTTAACAGTGGCTCAAAGAACCAAAACATCCTCCCGCAGAGACCATAACGACTTGCGCTGCAGTTTGCGGCAAAGACAAGCGGATTCTACCTGATAACCATCATTCCGGGCAACAGGTTAATTGCTCTTCTTCTGCTTCATCCGTTCCTGAATAATCCCTTCAGCAACATTCTTCGGCACCTGGCGATACACTGAAAACTCCATGGTAAATTCAGCCTTGCCCTGAGTCAGCGACCTTAATATGGTCGAATAGCCGAACATCTCGGAAAGAGGCACTTCCGCCTCAACAACTGTATAATTACCTTCCTCGGTTGTGCCGATGATCATACCCCGACGCTGGTTGATACTGCCCATGATCCCGCCCTGGAACTCGGTGGGCCCTTCAACAGAGACTTTCATGATCGGCTCCATCAATACCGGGCCTGCCTTCTGATATCCTTCCTTGAACGCGCCGATGGCCGCAAGCTGAAAAGCGATATCCGACGAATCCACCGCGTGCGAGGAACCGTCATTAATGACCACTCTCACCCCGGTGACCGGAGCTTCCGCCAGGGAACCCTTGGCCAGACTCTTCTGGAAACCCTTATCACAGGAAGGAATAAATTCCCTGGGAATCGACCCACCCACAATACTGTCGACAAATTCGTATTCCTGTCCATCCGTGGTGGGCTCCATGTATCCTGCCACCCGACCAAACTGCCCGGAACCACCCGTCTGTTTCTTATGGCTGTAGTTAAACTCCGCTCTTTTGGTAATGGTTTCGCGGTAAGCGACCTGAGGAGCGCCGACAGCGACCACTGCACCATACTCCCTCTTCATCCTTTCGATATAGACTTCGAGATGCAGTTCTCCCATCCCGGAAATTATGGTTTCATTGGTTTCTTCATCAACATAGGTCTTGAAGGTCGGATCCTCCTTGGTGAAGCGGTTCAGCGCCTTCGACATGTTGTTCTGGGCCTTGTTATCCGACGGCACAATTGCCAGGGAGATAACCGGCGCCGGAATATGCATGGAACTCATCGAGTAATTCAGATCCCCTGAAGTAAAGGTATCTCCCGATGCACAATCAACACCGAACAGGGCCACGATGTCTCCTGAGCCGGACTTGTCGATCTCTTCCATCTCGTCGGCATGCATCCTGACCAGCCGCCCGACCTTGACCTTCTTGCCCGTCCTGCTGTTGACGATGGCATCCCCTTTTTTCAGGACACCCTGATAGGTTCTGACATAGGTGAGCTGGCCGTAACGGCCGTCTTCGAGTTTGAAAGCAAGGGCTACCAACGGATCTTCGGGGCGGTTGGTTACCTTGACTTCGGCTTCCCCGTTGCTCAGATCAAGCGCGATATTTTCAACATCCATCGGGTTCGGCAGATAACTGTTCACCCCGTCAAGGAGTGCCTGAACCCCTTTGTTCTTATAGGCGGAACCGACAAACACCGGTGTAATGTCCAAGGCGAGAGTCCCGCGCCTTATTGCGTCTCGAATCATTGCCGGGGTTGGTGTTCCTTCGAGCACCGCTTCCATCAGCTCGTCGGAGTGCATGGAAGCGGCATCAAGGAGTTCTTCCCGAGCTGCTTCGGCATCCGCCATGAGTTCTGCCGGAATCTCCGCCTCGCGGATGATCTCCCCGTTATCGCCTTCGAAATAAACAGCCTTCATGGTCACCAGATCAACCACACCCTTCAAATCCGCTTCGAGCCCGATGGGCAGCTGGAGTCTGATCGCATTGAGCTGGAGTTTCTCCCGAAGCTGGTTGGTTACCCGCAGAGGGTTTGCTCCGGTCCGATCACACTTGTTGATGAATGCGATCCGGGGGACGTTGTATCTGGTCATCTGCCGGTTTACGGTGATGCTCTGGGACTGCACCCCGCCCACCGAGCAGAGAACAAGGACCGCACCATCAAGCACGCGCAAAGCCCTCTCGACCTCAATGGTAAAGTCAACATGCCCGGGGGTGTCGATAATGTTGATATCGTGACCCTTCCAGGTGCAATGAGTTGCAGCGGAGGCAATGGTGATCCCCCTTTCCTTTTCAAGTTCCATCGAATCCATTTTTGCACCCACGCCGTCCTTGCCCCGGACTTCATGGATCGCATGGATCTTCTGGGTATAATAAAGGATCCTCTCGGTCAGGGTGGTCTTGCCCGAATCGATATGGGCACTGATCCCGATATTCCTAACTTTTGCCAGATCGTCGCTCATTTTCTACAACCTCTAAATGCGGTTCGCCTAAAAAAATTTTAAACCGGTTTTTCTTGATAGCACCGACACCGTGAACGACCTGCGTTCCACTCATGCCTTCCAAATAAAACAGCCCGCTGATGGGGCTGACAATATCGAATCTATAAACAACCAGCCATGTTTCAATGGAAGGCTGATTTTGAGAACGGGTACATTTAACCGTAAGCCCTGATGCTGTCAAGAAAAAACAGCAGCCGTCAAAGACAAAAACTCCCCGGTTTTCCGATTGTATCAAACAGGAAAACGGAGAGTTTTTCAGGCAGGCCGAGTTGGAGGCAAATGAGTGTCCGCGCGGAACCCTTCTCTCACTGTTGGATCAACGACTCCCGAAGGAATCGGCAAACAGCTTTTCAACAGCGTGCCGCCCGTTATCAGTCAGGTGTCTGGTCCCGGTACCGACAAATGTATCGTGCTCGATTCTTGGGTCATCTTCATGCCACGCACCTTCCCGCCAGGTGAACCAGCCTTTTCTGACCTGTCCATAAACATGCACAGGCCGATTGAACAGCTTGGCAAGCTCCACCGCCCATCCGGTCCCGCCTTTGACCGTATTGTCGTTCTGGATTGTTCCCACGACAAAAATCTGATGGCCGTTATTGACCATATGAAAAATTGTCTGGAGCACCTTGCGGATCTTTTCCGCCCCGTAATAATTCCTGTTCATCATCTTGGAAGCGAGTTCCATGCTGATATCGCCGCGCCTGAGCTCCTCTTCGGAAATAACAACCAGGTTACGATCCCTGTTGGGGACTCGCCCGTCGAAGGTGAAGTTGACCTCCTTTACCCCCCATTTCTCGGCCATCTCACCAAAAAAAGTTTCGGCACCCTGAAGTCCGCCGCTGTAAAGAGTGCAATTTTCTTTCACCAGCATATCAACACCTTTCAATTATGTTTTCGTTTAGATCCGCCTGTTTTGCATGATGTGACTATCTTATTGATAAAGTTCAAAACTTGCCAGGCAAAAAAAATATTCGGGCCTTATTACATTTTTTTAGTCACTTGACAACCTGAAAATCGATGTTTAAAAATCAGTTCAGTAAACGTTATCAGTTACAATGACCTCTCAGTTTCAGGGCTTTTTTTAACCAACCAGCAAAGGAGAACTCGATGGCGATTTTTAAGTGTGAAAAATGTGGTGAGACCAAAGAAGGACGCTGTAAACCGAAAAAATGCCCGGCCTGCGGTGAAGCCTCTGCCATGGTCAAGCAGGAAGAAAGCAAAAAATCCGGGTGCGGCTGCCGCTGCGGTTCAAAATAACCCCGCGCCCCACCTTTCCCTGAAGAAGCCCGAAACTGTTACTTTCCGGGCTTCTTTTTTTTTGCCCTTTTCATCTCCCGGTATTTGCTATAAATCATTGCTATAGATAATCATTCAGATATAGACTACAAAAAGAGCTGGCCAGTACTTTGGCCAACAAGCAGGAATCAGACCCGCCTCTCATCTCCAGGAAAAATGATGAGACCCTTTCGCTTTAAATCATTAAGGTTCACGGCACCCTGATTGACCAGAACCGGGAAGCCGGACGAAGGAGCAGGCATCATGGGCGACACCTTAACAACCTGTGTCTATTGCGGTTGCGGTTGCGGCTTGTATCTTCACGAAAGCAATGGCATGATCCGGGGCTCAAGCGCCAGCCGCAATCATCCGGTTTCCCGCAATAATTTATGTGTCAAAGGCTGGCACATCCACGAGTTTATCCATTCACCAGAACGCCTTAGCCAGCCCCTGATCCGCAAAAACGGCGCCCTGGCGCCTGCCACTTGGAATGAAGCCCTGGATTACACCGCAAAGGAATTAATGCGGATCAGAGAAGGCGACAAAGGTTTTGGCGTTCTCTCTTCGGCAAAGTGCACGAATGAAGAGAACTACCTGCTCCAGAAATTCACCCGCGCCGTGATGAAAACCAACAATATCGACCATTGCGCCCGCCTCTGACACGCCCCGACGGTGGCAGGTCTTGCCACCACTTTCGGCAGCGGGGCAATGACCAATTCAATCAACGAGATTGAAAACGCGGAAGTCATCCTGGTTTCCGGCTCCAATACCACCGAAGCCCACCCCCAGGTGGCCCGCCGAATGCTTGATGCCGTTGACAAAGGGGCGAAGCTGATTGTTATCGACCCCCGCAAAACCCCACTTGCCGAGTTCGCCCATATCCATCTGGACCTTCGCCCGGGAACAGACATTCCCCTGCTGAACGGGATGATGCGCATTATTCTCGACGAAAACCTGGTCGATGACCTGTTTATCGAGATGCGCACTGAAAATTACTATCAGCTCCGCGACATGCTGTTCCGCCTTGACCTTGACGAAGTCGCTTCCGTTACCGGAGTTGATCCGGCAAAGATCAGAAAGGCGGCGCAACTCTATGCCCAGGCGCAGAAAGCTGTAATCTGCTACTGCCTGGGTATCACCCAGCACATCTGCGGCACCAGAAACGTCCAGTCTCTGGCGAATCTGGCCATGCTGACCGGCAATGTTGAGAAGGAAGACACGGGGGTCGACCCCCTGCGTGGCCAGAACAATGTTCAGGGCGCCTGCGACATGGGCGCCCTGCCAAATGTTTATCCAAGCTACCAACCAGTCAACAACCAGGATTTCAGAGAGAAGTTCGAAAAGGCCTGGAACACCGAACTTTCCGCACAGCCCGGGTTGTCGCTAATGGAAATGACCCATGGCGGGAAAAATGGCGCGCTCAGGGCCATGTTCATCATGGGCGAGAACCCGATGCTCAGCGACCCTGTGCTTTCCAAGGTCAAAGAAACCTTGACCGGGCTGGATTTCCTGGCGGTTTCAGACATCTTCCTGACCGAGACCGCAGAACTGGCCCATGTGGTCTTTCCTGCCGCCTCCTTTGCCGAAAAAACAGGCACTTTCACCAACTCCGAACGAAGAGTGCAGATGGTCCGTCAGGCCATTCCTCCTATCGGGGGCTGCCGAACCGACCTGGATATCATCACCGCCCTGTCCGAAAGACTCGGCTATCCGATGGACTACGAATCCCCTGCAGAAGTGATGGAAGAGATTGCGATGCTCGCCCCCATTTACGGAGGCATGCACCACGACCGGCTCGACTCCTCCTGGGGTCTGCAGTGGCCCTGCTGGGATCGGAGCCATACCGGGACAAAATTCCTGCATAAATACTATTTCACCCGGGGACGCGGCCATTTTGTCCCGGCCGATCATGTGCCGCCAAGCGAACTCCCGGATCAGGATTACCCTTTCACCCTGATCACCGGGCGGATATACCATCACTACCATACCGGCACCATGACCCGGAAGAGTGCGGCCCTGAATCGGGAAAGCGATAAAGCGTTGCTTGAGATCCATAAAAGCGATGCGGAAAAAATGCAGATCAGAAACGGCGAGATTGTCGAACTTATTTCCAGGCGGGGGGCGATCCCGGTTGCCGCTTCCATCAGCGACCAGGTGCAGCCAGGGTCACTCTACACCTCGTTTCATTTTTCCGAGTCGCCGATCAACGCCTTGTGTATCGACACCTGGGACCCTCTGGCCAATTGTCCGGAATATAAGGTCTGCGCAGTCAGAATCAATAAAATTCCAGCCGGGAACTAAACCAGATCATGACCGACAAACTGATCCTCAAAAAAGACCACCTCACCCCGTTTCTCCGAAAGCTGAACAAAAAGTACCGGCTGATCGGCCCCAGAACCAACCGTCACGGCGACACCCTGTTCAGCCCGATCGACACTGTCGACTCCCTGTCGTTCGACCTCGACCGCCAGCCACAGAACTCGTTAAAACAGTTCATGTTCCCCCAGAGTGAAATCCTGTTCACCTATACGGTCGCCACTCCGGACAAGTACGAATTCAAGCACACCACAAATACCCTTGAGCCGACCGTGTACTTCGGCGTCCGCTCCTGTGACCTTTCGGCAATCCTTTACATGGACGTAAGCTTTCTGCAGAACACCACCGATCCCCACTATCTCGCCCGCCGGAAAAACTCGGTTCTGATCGGTCTGAACTGCAACAATCCTTTCCCGAACTGCTTCTGTAACGCCACCAAGAGCGG